>CAYUBV010000124.1:0-7729 GCA_964443035.1 uncultured Tangfeifania sp. | reverse complement strand
GATTTGAAATAAAGACTTTAGAATCCCTCTAAATAAAACCCTTCAACTTTTCCGGTTTCAGCGGGATATTTTTTAATTTTGCAACACATTTAAAAACAGGAATTTTATGTCAGATACACCGAATAAATTAATCGTCCCGAAAAATGTGACCGATGCATTGCACAGCATCAAATATCCCGGCAGTGAAGAAGACATTGTATCGCTCGATATGGTGCAGGAAATCCGGATTGCCGGCAAACGCATCAGTTTTTCGCTGGTGTTTCAGCGGAGCAACGATCCCAATATCAAACCACTGGTGATGGCGTGTGAGAACATGATCAAAAAAACCTTTGGCGATGAGGTGGAAATAGAAGACAACATCACCGTGAAGTTTCTGCACGACATGGAACGCCCCATGCTTCCCGAAGTAAAAAATATTATTGCCATTGCCTCCGGTAAGGGCGGCGTGGGTAAATCTACCGTTGCCGTAAACACCGCAGTGGCACTGGCGCAGGAAGGTTACAAGGTAGGATTGATTGACGCCGATATTTTTGGCCCGTCGATTCCGAAAATGTTTGGCGCCGAAGATGCCCGCCCCACCGGCGAAAAAATCGACGGCCGCGACATGATCCATCCTGTGGAGAAATTCGGCGTGAAATTCCTCTCCATCGGCTTTTTTGTGGAAACCGACAGTGCCGTTATCTGGCGGGGCCCGATGGCATCTAACGCACTGAAACAACTGATTACCGACGCCAACTGGGGCGAGCTCGATTACCTTCTCATCGACCTGCCTCCCGGAACCAGCGACATTCACCTTACACTGGTGCAAACCGTTCCGGTAACCGGCGCCGTAATTGTTACCACCCCGCAGGAAGTGGCGCTGGCCGATGTGGTGCGCGGCGTGAGCATGTTTACCGGAAAATCCATCGATGTGCCGGTGCTTGGCCTGGTGGAAAACATGTCGTGGTTTACGCCGGCCGAACTGCCCGAAAACAAATATTACATTTTCGGGAAAGACGGCGGCAAAAAACTGGCCGAAAAACTGAACCTGAAATTGCTGGGGCAGATCCCGATTGTACAAAGCATCCGCGAAGGCGGCGACCAGGGAACTCCGCCGGCTGCTAATCCCGACTCGTTAACCGGAATGGCGTTTGCCGAAGTGGGGAAAGCACTCGCCCACCAGGTGCATTTGCGCAACATTGAGCGGGCCCCCACCAAGAAGGTGAAAATAACGCGTAAATAGGGCTTTAAAATTTTACTATTTTTGTGCCCCGGCAGCGGAATAAAAGTGTGCAGCGAATGACAATAATCTGCTGAAAAATGAGTTTATTCCTAAAGCCGTTAAAAATTACTGTTTGAAGCGATATATATTATATACCATCGGGTTGATATTGTTAGTGCCGATGATTCAGGGGTGTTCCACCGAAAAGAACACGTTTGCATCGCGTACCTTTCATAAAATCACATCCAAATACAACGTCTATTTCAATGGAAAGGAAAGCCTTGAAGCGGGGGAGGAACGCATTGATGAGCGCATTGAGAACGATTATACCCGTTTGCTGCCCATTTACAAGGCGAGCGATCCGTCGGCTGCCAGCCTGGTAAAATCGGACATGGAGAATTCCGTGATTAAGGCTTCGAAGCTGATAGAAATCCACTCTATTACTGAAAAACCCAAACGCCGCCGTCGCCGTACCCGCAAATACCAGGAATTTGCCAGCAAAGAGGAGTTCAATCCGTGGGTTGACGATGCCTATTTGTTGATGGGAAAAGCTTACTTCTACCAGCACAATTTTATGGCTGCCATCAATAACCTTTCGTTTTTGCGGCGGAAATATACCGAAGGCGACGCACAGCATGAGGCAGCCATCTGGCTGATTCGCAGCTACTCGGAGCTTGGTCGTTTTGCCGAAGCTTCAGAGATGATTCAAACCGTTCAGAGCGAGGATGACTTTCCCAAAAACATGGAGCGGGATCTGGCAATTGCCACGGCCGATTACTACATGAAACAGCAGGAGTACAACGAGGCCATTAAATTTATCGATATCGCTCTTAACAAAACATTTTGGCGAAAAGACAAGGCCCGGCTGCAATACATCGAGGCACAACTTTACGAGGAAATAGGAAAACCGATGCAGGCATCGGAAGCGTATGAAGCGGTTTCGAAAATGAATGCCGATTATAAAATGGCGTTCAATGCAAAAATCAATGCGGCGGGCACGTTTTCGGGTGAAGGCGATGCGGAGGCAACAAAAAAGGAACTGCGTAAAATGTTGCGCGATAAAAAGAATGTGGAATTCCGCGACCAGATTTATTATGCACTCGGAAATGTTCATTTCAGTCAGGGGAACCGCGATTTGGCCATGGAAAACTACCGGGAATCCGTTGCTGCCAGTTTTTCGAATCCGTTTCAGCGGGCGCAGTCGGCCGTTACGCTTGCCGAGCTTTATTTCGAAGATTTGGAATACCGCAATGCACAGGCGTATTACGACAGTGCCATGATTATCATTGACGAAACCTACCCGGATTATGCCGAACTTAATGCACAGTACCGCAGCCTCACAAACCTGACGGATAATCTTATTTTGGTGGAACGGGAAGACAGCCTGCAGCGCATTGCAAAGCTGCCCGAAATGGAGCGTGAATCTCTGATTGCCCGCATGATGCAGGAGGAGCAGGAACGGCAGCGAAATGCTGAAAACATGGCCATGCAGGGACAGCGCAGCCAGGGATATTACCGCTCCAACCGCAACCGCATGGGAATGGGTTCGGGAACTCAGGGCGGCGGATGGTATTTTTACAATCCGCAAACCGTGTCCTACGGAAGGGTTTCCTTCCGTCAGCGATGGGGAACACGGGAGCTGGAAGATGACTGGCGCCGCTCGAATAAAGGAACTGTTTCGATGGATGAAATGGATGAAATAGCTGAAATCGATTCATCTCAAATTGAAATCAGAGTCGAGGATCCGTTGAAAAAAGAATTTTACACCCAATATTTGCCGCTCAACGATTCGTTGATGGAATTGTCGCATGAGCGGATTAAAGAAGCGCTATACAGTGCAGGGAAAATCTATAAATCGGAATTTTCGAACTACGAGCGCTCGGCTGAAATGTTCGAGGAATTGATTGAACGCTATCCCGATAATATTTTCCTGCTTTCGTCCTATTTCGATTTATACGATTTGTATGAACTGATGGGCGATAACCAAAAAGCAAATTACTACCGCAACCTTATTATTTCGCAGTTTCCTGACAGTAAATATGCGCAGTACCTGCAAAATCCCAACTTTTTTGTGGAGATGGAAGCCCGTACCGACAGCCTGAACCGGCTTTACGAAGAGATTTTCAGAAATTACCGCAACGGCAATTACCGGAATGTAATTTCGCTTACCCAATCAATGAAAGCAATGGAGCCCGACAGCACGGAACTTCCGAAAATTGATTTTATGGGGATGATTGCACAGGGCACACAAACCGATATTCATAATTTTGAAAACCTGCTGGAAGGTTACGTTCAGCAATATCCGGCAGCCGAACCTACTCCGCTGGCCAACGAAATTCTCACGCTTATACAGGACAGCACACTGGCCGATTATCAGGAACTGGTGGACATGGGTTACATCAACGAAGAAATTCAGAATGAAGAGTTGCTGATGGAGGAACAGATGGAGAACGACGAGTTTGACGGACGTTTTACTTACGACGAAGATTTGTTGCACTATTTTGTGATTGCCTACCCGCGCGAAGCTGATCTCGATTTGAACCGCCTGAAATTCGACATTGCCAATTACAACATCGACCACTACATGCGGAAGGATTTCGACATTGAAACTGAAAATCTGAATGAAAAGTTAACGCTGGTGGTTGTCAGATCCCTCGAAAATAAAGAAAATGGCGTGATCTATCACCGGGCCATTATCCGCGATGCTGCTGTTTTTGAAACGCTGGAAGGTGTGGATTACTTTAATTTTGCGATTTCGTCCACCAACTACCGGCAAATTCTTTCGGAACAGTCGATTGCCGATTACCTGAAGTTTTTCGTGAAAAATTACAGCCGCTACATCCGGTCCGATTTCAGCGAGGAGGAGATGGAGTTGTCGCCTGAAGAGATGATGGCAAAAGCCCGCGAGGAAGAGGAAATGCTCCGCGAAAGGGGCGAGTTTGTTGTGGTGGAAACGGGAACGGCTCCGGCAGGACTTTTCAACACGGCCATCGATACTACCCAGTCGTTTGTGCTGGCGGTGAAAAATCCCGATTTCTCGCTGCGTCAAACCCTGCGTGGTTTTGCCGATTTCAACCGCGATGAATTCCGGCTCTGGAACCTCGCACTTCAGCTAAAACAATCGGGCGATTACCAGTTGCTGATTGCACAGGGAATTCCTTCGCTAAACGAGTCGATGTCCTATTTCCGGAAAGTGGTAATTTCCCGCGACCTGTTCGAGCCGCTGGGCCGGACTACCTACCGCAATTTCCTGATAACAGAAGAAAACCTTCAAACACTGATTGATGAAGAGGCTGTGGAGGATTATATGGATTTCTTCCGAAACAATTACATTAACCGCAACCAGGAGCAGCAATCAACTCCGGCTTCAGGGCAAACAACCGAACCCGGAGAAACGCAGGATCCCGGAACTGAAGAGCAGGCAGAGAAAGAAGCTCCGGAACCTGAGGCTTATTCAGGCCCGTACGATGAAAACATTGAAAAACCGCACCTGTTTGTATTTGTGATACCCAACACAGGAATCGATAAAGCTGCATTTGCAGAAGAAATTTCACAGTTTAATGCTGCCAGTGATGCGGCAGGGGATTTAACCGTGGAGGACCAGTCGCTCGATGAATTCCGCCAGGCCATTGTTATCAGTGGTTTTCCCGATAAGGAAAGCGCTACCCGCTATTTCAGAACAATTGTACAAAACCGCGATTTATATGCGCCGCTGGGTGAAGCTACCTACCGTAATTTTCTGATTACAACTGATAATTTCGATGTATTTCTGCAGGAAAAAAACATTGCCGATTACATGAACTTCTACAAACAAATTTACCTGGAAGAATAACCTTAACATTGCGGGTTAAAGTTTGTTAATGCTAATAAGGGCACTTTTTTTGTTCGTACCTTAGCTCCAATTGAAAAATTTTGAAATAATATGAGAAAACCAAAAATACTTTGGGTTGATGATGAGATAGATGTTTTACGTCCGCACATTCTTTTTCTGCAGCAGAAAGATTATGAAGTTGATACGGCAAACAACGGGCACGACGCTGTTGAAAAAGTGAAGGAAACATTTTTCGACATTATTTTTCTGGATGAAAATATGCCGGGAATGTCGGGACTGGAAACCCTGAACCAAATTAAAGCAATTACGCCGAATGTACCCGTGGTGATGATTACCAAAAGCGAAGAGGAAAATATTATGGATGAGGCCATCGGTTCCAAAATCGATGATTACCTTATCAAACCCGTTAATCCGAAACAAATATTACTGACACTCAAAAAGAACATCGACCAGAAACGGCTGGTGACCCAGCAAACCACTTCGGCTTACCAAAGCCAGTTTTCGCAGATTGGTATGCGAATAAACGAAAGGCTGACCTGGGAAGAGTGGATTGATGTGTACCGAAAACTGGTGCACTGGGAAATTGAGTTGAGTGGTTCGGAAGACGCTGCAATGGACCAGGTTCTGAACATGCAGAAGGAAGATGCCAACAAGGCATTTTTTAAATTTATCAGGGATAATTATTTGGAGTGGCTAAATAAAGACGTGGGTGAACGGCCGCTGCTTTCGCAGGATATTTTTAAACAGCGGGTTTTTCCGTTGCTCGATGCAGGCAAAAAAGTTTTTGTGCTGGTAATCGATAACCTGCGTTTTGACCAGTGGCGAACGTTAAGCCCGGTTTTCAGTCAATATTTCAGGATGGAATCCGATGAAATGTATTACAGCATTTTGCCTACTGCTACCATGTATGCACGCAACTCTATGTTTGCCGGGCTGTTGCCGGCAGAAATTGAAAAAGTGTATCCTGAATTGTGGGAAGACGATGACAATGAAGGAGGGAAAAACCGGCACGAAGAGGAACTTTTAACCCGTCAGCTCAAACGGAACGGACGGAAAGAGAAATTGTATTATGAAAAATCTTCCGGAATGCGCCGGGAGCGGCAGACTGCTGAGAGCCTTAATAATATCCAGGAAAGCGACCTGTCGGTGATGGTGTTTAATTTTGTGGATATGATGTCGCATGCGCGTACCGAAATGGAAATGATGCGTGAACTGGCCAACAACGAAAAAGCCTACCGTTCGTTAACATTGAGCTGGTTTAACCATTCATCGTTGCTGGAACTGTTGAAAAGCCTTGCAGATAACGACATCCACATTGTTATTACCACCGACCACGGAACCATCAGGGTAAACAACCCGGTAAAGGTGATCGGTGATCGCGAAACTACTACCAATTTGCGCTATAAAATGGGAAGGAACCTGAATTACAAGTCGAAGCAGGTGTTTGAAGTACGCGATCCGAAACTGGCTTACCTGCCTTCGCGGAATGTGAGTACGAGCTATATTTTTGCGCACAACAACGACTTCTTTGCGTATCCGAACAATTATAATTATTACGCCAATTATTACAAGGACACTTTTCAGCACGGCGGTATTTCGATGGAGGAAATCATTGTTCCGCTGATTACAATGGTGCCGAAAGGATAAAATGCAATATTCAGGAGGATAAGCTCATAATCAGATTTAATAAAGGACTGGTGCTGAAAAAAATCAATTAATGACATGAATCGGCTGGTGAGCAGTGAGTTTTAGCTAACATATGCTGATAATCCGGAGATGAATGCAGTTGATGGGGATTTTATGGTAATTGGCAGTTGCGGGAGAAAAAAGCACAAAAAAAGGCGGGAGTTTATCCCGCCTGAAGTTTCTTACGCCGCGACGCAGGCAAAAGATTCTGCCAATACATCGGGATACTTATTTTTAAAATTTTTGTAGCACCAGTCACGCAGTTCCAAAAGTTCATGAGGTTCCACCCAATCGATACATTTGGTTAATTCTTTCCTGAATAACTGTTTGCTAAAACTTACTTTGGGTAAAATTATTTTTGAGTATTCAAGCATGGTTGTAAATATTTAGTTTTAATGAATCTGCCATTAATATAACATCAAAAATTCAAAATCAGTATGTTTATAAATATGGTTTAACACTAATTAACAGTACAGGATAATTTGGTGTTTTTTTATTTTGCTGTTTTATTGCAAGTTACCCGAAAATTCATATTTCCTGTTTTATAGCATAATCATTTTCCGAACTTTTTTGGTTTTGAAAATATTTTGAAAAGTCTTTTATCCACGGATATTTTTTACAAAAGCCGCCACGTTTTCAGCTATGCTTTTATCTTGTTGGAGTGCCTTAATAAAAGCACTTCCAATAATGGCTCCATGTGCGTATTGGCAAGCGTTTGCAAAGGTTGAATGATTTGAAATGCCGAATCCGATAAGCCGCGGATTTTTTAGTTTCATTTGATGCAGCCGTTCAAAATATTCGCGGTTAAAATCTCCTGCTTTTTTGTTGGCCCCGGTGGTCGACGACGAGGAAACCATATAGATAAAGCCTCCCGAAACATCGTCTATTTCCCGGATTCGATTCTCAGAAGTTTGCGGAGTGATCAGCAAAATGTTGTGCAATCCGTATTTGCTGAAGATTTCTCTGTAATGCAGTTTATATTCGCTGAGTGGTAAATCGGGCAGAATCAG
>CAYUBV010000123.1:0-7758 GCA_964443035.1 uncultured Tangfeifania sp. | reverse complement strand
CCGCTGTTGCCGTCGGCTTCCTGCAGAAACTCGAGGGTGAGCTCAAAATCGTCGTAATATTCTTCGGTGGACAGGTAGCCGTATTCTTCATCAGGTCCACTTTCGCAAACCAGCAAACCGTCTTCCACATACCATTTTTCGGTGCCGTGAATTTTCCAGCCATCCAGGTTTTTGCCGTTAAAAAGCGATTTATATTCCTGAGCATTAACAGAGCCTGCCAGTGCAAAAACAGCGGCAACAAACAGTAAAACAATTCTTTTCATATTTATCATTTATTAATGTTATTGATTTCCACCTAATTCTTTTTTCAGAAGTCTCACGTTGTTTTGAAGTTTGGTGATGGCAGCATCTTTTTCTTTAAGGGTTGCCTGCAATTCGTTTACCTGCGATTTAAGATCCTGAACCTGTGCTTCCATTTTTTCCTCCACGTTTTCGGCCTGCGATTCAGCCCGT
This sequence comes from uncultured Tangfeifania sp., assembly GCA_964443035.1. Classification (GTDB taxonomy): domain Bacteria; phylum Bacteroidota; class Bacteroidia; order Bacteroidales; family Prolixibacteraceae; genus Tangfeifania. The sequence continues at coordinate 7,305 of CAYUBV010000123.1, read as the reverse complement.
GAAAGTTGTCCTTCCAGGTTTTCTACTTCATCATTAAGCCTGCTTATCTGAAAATTTTTATCGTCGATCACCGATGCCTGCTGTGAAATTTCTTCTTCCAGCGATTCCACCTGCGATTGCAGCGAACGGATTCGGGAATCCTTTTCTTCCATCACCTGCTTCATCCGTTGCTGTTCAAAACCATAAGTAAAACTGGATTCCTTCAACGATTCTTTTTGCTCGGTCATCAGTTCGTTCAGCATAAAAAATTCACTGTTCAGCGAATCGATGTACTGGTCCTTCATGGCATTGTTTCCGAGCAGTTCGTTTTTCATCTCTTCAAAATCGGCAATCAGTGCTTCTATCCGGGCTGCCTGGTTGTTGGTTTCCTGAGTAAGCTTTCTAACCTGTTGTTCGGCCTGCAATCTTCCTTCCTGCATTTCCACAAATTTCTTTTTCGAAACACACGAGTGCATGAAAAGACCGGAAATCAGAAACAGAAGAACGAAATATTTGTTTGTCATGTTAATTCTTTTAGATTTCAGCAAATATAAGAAATAATAACAGGGTATTATAACGTTATACTTAAGTTGAATTGTATAGATTTATTACTTTTATTCAAAATTTATAAGATGAAGAAATTATTGATATTACTGACAATATTTATCATTGCAGTTAGCACTGTAGCACAAAACGGTTCACAAATTGTGCAAACAGTAAAAGGGAAAGTAGTTGACCTCGCTACCAACGAAGGTGTTCCTTTTACAAACATCAGCATTGAAGGCACTTTATACGGAACTGCCAGCAACCAGGACGGAGAATTTGAATTGAAAATTCCGGAAGAGATGGCCGACGGAGAAATTAAATTTTCGGCAGTGGGATTCAAGCCAAAATCGTTTCCGGTTGCCAACCTGTTCAACAAGGAATTCAACATTATCAAGATGGAATCCACTTCATACGACATTGAAGATGTGGACATTGCCGCCCGCTCCAGGGTTCTGGAACGCATTCTCCGGATGGCCAGCGAAAATACGCCCTACAATTTTATAGGTGGCCCCTTTAACCTGGCCGGCAGCTACGAAAATATAAAAACCATTGATGATACCACTGAAGTTACACAAACAGCAGAGGTTCTGATTTACGACAAAACCGGCTATACCAATCCGTCTGAATTAAATGCGTTCAGAATGCGGAATTACGAAGTTACGCCTGAAAATGAGCCTTACCGTTTTTCCACCGGCATTCTCAACCTCGACGAACTGCTGAGCCTCGACTGGGTGCGCTCGGCCTCGTCGGTGATGAATCCCTCGCTGGTGTTCCGGTTATCAATCGGACTGGAAGATGAAGTTGAAATTAACGGCAACCAGGCCTGGATTATCGGGTTCAGCCAGAATGAGCCGACACTGGCCGGTTCAGACGATTTTTATGCGACATCTTTTGAAGGAACAATAACTATCATGAAAGAAGATTATTCCGTAATAAAAATTGAAGGCCGCGCCCAATCGGCAAAGCACAACCGCCAGGGAAAATCGCTGGCAATAGGAAGTTCGAATGCAAATTATTATGAAGATGTAACCTATGACTTTTCGGTTACCTACCGCCAGTTAAAACCGGATGTTTTCAGCCTGAATAAATCGTACACCAGCAACGGAAAGAATGTGGAAGAAAAAACAAAACTGACCATCGAAAAAGTGCAAACCACAGAAGTAAAAGAAATTACAGCACGCGATTATTTCGGAGAATAGTTTTTTCAATCTCCTTTAAACAGCTCCTCTTCAGTTACCACTTTCACGGCCATGCTGTCTTTCAGCGTGTTGCTGATGGCGTTGTAGGGAGCAACAACCACTTCATCGCCGGCAGAAATTCCTTCCAGGATTTCGATGCTGGTATTGTCCTGGATTCCCGTTTTTACTTCCACCTGCCTGACAATGCCGTCTTTCAGCACAAAAACCACTTCCAGTTTCTCTTCCGGCTCAGTAAATTCGGGTTGGTCGTTTTGCTGATTTTTAACTTTATCTTCGTCTTTCACACGTGTAGTAACTGACGAAATCGGCACTGAAACAACATCCTCGCGGGTTTCGGTTAAAATATCGATGGTTGCCGACATTCCGGGGCGGAAGGGATAAATATTCGAGGCAGTGGTGTCAATCAGGTCGGTATACGATTCGCGCAACAGAAAAACTTTTACATCGAAATTGGTAACCTGGTCGGTAGCGCTGCCGGTAATGCTGGCCGAGTTGGCAATTTCAGTTACAACACCACCGAAGCTACGGTCGAGGTATGCATCTACCTCAACCAATACTGTGTCATTCATACTCACTTTTACAATGTCGTTTTCATTTACTTCGGCCTGTACTTCCATGCGCTCGAGATCGGCCACCATCATCATTTCAGTACCGGTCATCATGCTGGTTCCCACCACGCGCTCGCCTTTTTCCACATTCAGGGCCGCAATGGTTCCCGAAATAGGTGCAAAAATCCGGGTTTTTGTGAGCTGTTCCTGCGCCTCGGCAACCGAAGCTTCGGCGCTTTTTACTGAAAACTCTGCGGCACGCACTTCAGCCTGCGCTACCTTGTAAGCCGACTCGGCCGACTCGAATTCAGAAACCGGAATGGTTCCCGAATCAAAAAGCTGTTTGGCCCGTTTGTAAGACAATTCCCGTTCTATCAACTGGGCTTCGGCCTGGGCCTGCCGGGCTTTCGAAGAATTTAAAGCTGCTTCGGCACGGTTCAGTGCAGAAATGTACATGTCGGGTTTAATGACACAAAGCGGGTCCCCTGCTTTTACCTCATCACCTTCTTCCACATACAATTCAATGATTTCGCCGGAAACATCCGGGCTGATTTTTACTTCAGTTTCAGGTTGAATTTTGCCGTTGGCCGTAATAAACTCGGTAATGGTTTTGCTTTCCACCTTTTCAACTGCCACGCTGATGGTGAAATCCTGGCCAAACCAGCCCTGCTTTTTGCCCACAACAAGAAGAACAATCACAACTACCAGTAATCCGATGGCATACGGTAAGAATTTTTTCTGATTCATTTTGCCGAAGTTTTCTTTTATAGGTCAGTTGCCGCTACATAAAATTACAGCAAAATGAAATTCGGGGAAGATTATTTTCTGTTGATTCCGAAATCCTACGATTTTACCAGCATCCGTGCAGTGAGCCTGCTGTGTTGTTCCAGGTAAATGTCTTTTTCCTTTACAATCTGGTCGAGTGTTTCTTCGGTGTAATGCCGAATGGTAATCAATGTTAAATCAGTATTGTAACGAATGTTGTAGTAAACCGCCAGTTCATCGAATATTTCTTTAAGATTGGTTTCCGGGGCATCGACAACCAGGTTCAGGTCGATGGCCGATTGTTGCATCAGTGTAACTTTCACCCGGTTTTGGAGCAGGAAATGGGTTACGCGCTCAATGTCCCCGATGCTGATAAACGAAAAATCTTTGGCCGACAAGGTAATCAGCACCTGGTTTTCTTTCAGAATAAAAATGGGAGGCAAATCAATCCGGTGATCGATTTCTTCGATTACGGTGCCGCCACCATCCGGTTCCAGAAACGATTTTACATACAGCGGAATTCCTTTATTGTGCAGCGGTTTCATGGTTTTTGGGTGAATAATCTTTGCCCCGGAGTGGGTCATCTCCACTGCTTCGCGGTACGAAAGTGTATTGATTTGCTCGGTAACTGCCGATTTTTTGGGATCGGCACTGAGCACCCCCGGAACATCTTTCCAGAAAGTAACGTTTTCGGCATTCAGCACATTTCCCAAAATGGCAGCGGTAAAGTCAGAACCTTCGCGGCCAAGTGTGGTGGTCAGGTTCGATGTTGTGGAACCGATAAACCCCTGGGTGATATATAAGTCGTTGTCTTTAAAACTGAAAACTTCCTGCGATAATTCTTCGGTAAGGCTCCAGTCTACGGAAGCATCCCGGAAAACATCATCCGTGCGGATACAGTTTCTTACATCTACCCACAGGTTTTTAATGCCGGCGCTGTTCAGGTATTCGCTCACAATGCGGGTAGAAACCAGTTCACCGAAACTTACCACCTGGTCGTATTCAAAATTATAATCGAGAGAGGGAGTTTTATTTAGTTTTGATTCCAGCTCGTTAAACAGCGACAAGACTCCTGCCGGAATAGCACCTGGTCCAAACAACGCCTCACAAATTTGCAGGTGAAAATTTCTAAACTGCTGAAAAATAGCGCTTTTTTCATCCTTTTTATCAAAATGAGCACGAACCAGCGTTTCGAGCAGGTCGGTAACTTTTCCCATGGCAGATACTACCACAACCAGCTTTCCGCTTTGCTGCTTAAGAATCTGAGCGACATTATAAACTGCTGCACTATCGTGAACCGAAGCTCCGCCAAACTTGAATACCTTCATTTTTAAAATTTATATTTTTCAGCAAATCTAAAGAATTATTGTTCAAATTTCATTGACCCGAATTCATTTCTGGCACTTCTCCAAATTTTAGTTAATTTAGTTGCCCTTCAAAAAAAGCAAGATTTAATATGAATATTGATTCGAAAGTTAAACTGAATAACGGAGTGGAAATGCCGTGGCTCGGGCTGGGCGTTTTTCAGGCCACCGAGGGAGGAGAGGTTGAAAACGCAGTAAAATCGGCACTGAAAACCGGTTACCGGAGCATCGATACGGCAGCGCTCTACGAAAATGAGCGGGGGGTTGGCACCGGCGTTAAAGAAAGCAGTGTGCCGCGCGAAGCGATTTTTCTGACTTCAAAAGTGTGGAACAGCGACCAGGGTTACAAGCCAACAATGAAAGCTTTTGAAATAAGTCTCGATAAAATGCAGACGGACTATCTCGATTTGTACCTCATCCACTGGCCAAAAGGAAAACAATCGGTAGAGACCTGGAAAGCGATGGAAGAGCTGCACAAAAAAGAAAAAATCAGGGCCATCGGTGTTAGCAATTTTACAGTCGGTCACCTCGAAGCATTTCTGCCCGAATGTAAAGTTCAGCCGGCTGTTAACCAGGTGGAATTTCACCCGGAGCTGGTGCAGCAGGAGCTGCTCGGTTTCTGCAACTCAAAAAACATCCGCATGGAAGCCTGGAGCCCTATCATGAAAGGGAAAGTGAACGATCTTCCGGTGTTGCAGGCGCTGGCCGCCAAATACGGGAAGACTCCGGTTCAGGTGACGTTGCGCTGGGAAATTCAGAAAGGAGTGGTTACCATTCCAAAGTCGGCCAACCCGGAACGCATCGCTTCCAATGCTGATATTTTCGATTTTGAAATCAGCGACGAAGACATGGCAAAAATCGATCGGCTCAACAAAAACAACCACATCGGCCCAAATCCAAATTCAATTACTTTTTAAACATATCAAACAAAAACCAAATTATTAATACTTTTTCAGATGAAGAACTTACAGATTCTCCTTTTGCTGATTCTCCCCTGCACTCTTTTTGCCCAGATTCAGAAAAACAACAAAAGTCCGCTTACCATCGAACAAATTATGCAGGAACCGGAAAAATGGGTGGGCAGCCTGCCCGAAAATATTTACTGGGGTGAGCAGGGTGAAAATATCTATTTCGAATGGAACCCTGAGCAGGACACGCTCTCGTCGCTTTTCCGCTATTCATTGAAAAATGAAGAAATTGAAAAAGTTCCGTTAGAAGAACAGAAAAACCTTCCGGAAAGAAGGGGCAGTTACAACAGCGATAAAACCAAAAAAATCTATACCCGCAACGGAAACCTGTTTTTGTACGATGTGAAAAAAGATACTGAGTACCAACTGACCGACTGGCTGGAACGGGCATCATCTCCCAGGTTCGCGCTCAGCGAATCGCACATTTCGTTTATGAAAAACAACAACCTGTTTTTGCTGAACCTGGAAACAGGTGCCATCAGACAGGTAACCAACTTTGTGCAGGAAAAAGAAAAACAGGACAAAGAAAGCCGCGGGCAGAAGAAATGGCTGGAAGAACAGCAGGAAGAATTGTTCAGGGTGCTGAATGAAAGAAATGCCAAAGAAAAAGCACGCGAAAACAGGCGGGAAAAAGTTAAGCCGGAGCAGCCTGAAAAAATTTACCTGGAAGATAACCGGCTGGGAGAAGCACTTTTGTCGCCAACCGGCGATTTTGTTATCTACTCCACCTACAAAAGACCGGAGAATTCCAAATCCACTTCGGTAACCCATTTTGTAACCGAAGACGGCTACACCCGCGACAAGGATGCACGGCCAAAGGTAGGAAGCGCAGAAACCAGGGCTGAAATCGGAATTTTCGATGTAAAAAACAATAAAACAATCGAGGTGCAAACTTCGGCCATTTCCGGCCTGAAAGATTTGCCTGAATTCATTTACGAGTACCCGGACCAGGTTCCGGAGGACACGGCAGATATTGAAAAACGCGAATTCAACCTAGTGGGGCCGCAGTGGCACGAAGAAAAAGATGTGGCAGTGGTGGTGGCCCTGTCGCTCGACAACAAAGACCGCTGGATCATGCTGCTCGAACCGGAAAACGGCGAAATGGAACTGCTCGACCGCCAGCGCGATGAAGCATGGATTGCCGGCCCCGGAATCGGCGGGTACAGTATTTCTCCCGGCGAAATTGGCTGGATGCCTGATGGCACCTCGGTTTGGTTTCATTCTGAAGAATCGGGATACTCACATTTGTATGCGGTGAATATCGAATCCAAAGAAAAAAAGGCGCTCACCGCCGGCGGGTTCGAGGTTTCAGATGCTTTTATTTCAAAAGATAAAAAACATTTCTACTTCACTGCCAACAAAGTACATCCGGGCGTGAAGCATTTTTACCGGATGCCGGTGAATGACGGCGAACTGACGCAGATTACGTCGATGGAAGGCAACAACGAGGTTTCGCTGTCGCCCGACGAAAAAAACCTGGCAATTCGTTATTCATATGCCAACCAGCCGTGGGAACTGTACCTGCAAAAAAGCAAGGCCGGTGCCGAAGCAGAGCGAATCACCCACTCCACCACCCAAGAATTTAAAAATTACGACTGGCGCGTTCCGGAGTTCATCACGTTTGAAGCCGAAGACGGTGCAGAAGTTCACGCCCGGCTGTACCGCCCCGAAAATCCTGAAAACAATGGCCCGGCAGTTATTTTTGTACACGGCGCCGGTTACCTGCAAAACGCCCATAAGTGGTGGAGCAGCTATTTCAGGGAGTACATGTTTCACAATTTGTTGGTGGATAACGGCTATACGGTGCTCGACATCGATTACCGCGGAAGTGCCGGCTACGGCCGCGACTGGCGCACGGGAATTTACCGGCACATGGGTGGGAAAGATCTTTCAGATCATGTAGATGGCGCAAAATTCTTAGTGGAAAACTACGATA
>CAYUBV010000122.1:3127-7816 GCA_964443035.1 uncultured Tangfeifania sp. | reverse complement strand
CCCGGCCGGTCGGTGGTAATTCCGGTCACACCAAGCTCAGTCAGCCGTTTGGCTTCTTCCGGGTCGTTCACCGTCCAGGTGAGCACTTCCAGGTTGTTTCCTTCGGCCATTTGCATCACTTCTTCATCAATAATTTTATGGTTCAGGTTCACCCCTTCCAATCCGTTTTCAGCCGCCTGTTCCATTTTATTTTTTAACCCCATTTTTACCGAACTCAGCCAGTAACAGGGGTTTTCAGGAAATACTTTTTTGGCATCGAGAATTGTATTCCAGCCAAAAGCGATAAAAACAATCTGGTCTTGTTTTCCGCTGTTATCCACCACCCGTTTCAGGTGGGGCAACACTTCACTGCCGCATTTTATTTCAACCACCAGCGTTTTTTGCGGAGGAACGGTTTCAATTATTTCAGAAAGAAACGGAATTTTTTCTCCCTTGTATTTTTCATCTTTCCAGACACCTGCATCCAGTTCGCGCAAAACCTCGGAGGGAGTACTGGCAATTTTCATGTTCTTCTTGCCCTGGCAGGTTCGTTTCGTGTCTTTATCGTGAATTGCAACTACCCGGTTATCTTGTGTTAGATAAATATCAATTTCAACGGCATCGGCATTGAGTTCCCAGGCCAGGTTGGCCGCCGCAAGGGTGTTTTCAGGTGCCAGGTAAGATGCGCCCCTGTGAGCGATTATATCCGGTTGAGCCAATAAACCAATTGAAATAAACATCAATAAAAAAGTTATCTGAGTCTTCATAATTGCCTTTATTTTTTATGCCGAAGATAGAAAGTAAAAAGTAGTTTTTAATCAAATTTTTATTAAAAAAATGTAGTTTTACTGCCTCATTTAAATCAAACATGGGTTCTGCAATTTTCACCAATATTGGTATTTTCATTTTAAAGCAGGTAGCAAAGCTGTCCTTTAAAGTCATTTACATTCTTTCAGATGTGCTGTTTTTTGTTGTTTTTCACATTGCAGGATACCGCAAAAAAGTGGTGAATGAAAACCTCAAAAACTCTTTTCCGGACAAAACAGAGAGTGAACTGAAAAACATTTCAAAAAAGTTTTATCATCACCTGTGCGATTTAATCCTGGAAACAATCAAAATGCACCGCATGACCGAAAAGGATTTCAGGGAGCGCATGGTGTTTGAAAATCCTGAATTAATAAACCATTTCTATGAACAGGGACGCAGTGTGGTGGTGCTCACCATGCATTACAGCAACTGGGAGTGGAGCAGTTGTTTTCCACTTGGCATCAAACACAAAATTCTGGGAGTATACAAACCGCTGCACAATACGCAGTTTGATGCGTATTTAAATAAATCACGCCAAAAAATGGGCTCGTATCTCGTTTCCAATTCATCGGTATTGCGTGCGCTGGTTGCAGCCGGGCAAAACAAGGAGCGGGTTTTTGTGTGGCTGGCTGCCGACCAAACACCTCCCCATTATCACAAATTCTGGATAAAATTCCTGAACCGGGATACTATTTTTTACCCCGGACCGGCATCAGTTTCCAAACGTTTTAACTACCCGGTTTTCTTTCAGAAAATTGAAAAAACAGCACGCGGAAAATATAAAACCAGTTTCGAATTGCTTTTTGAAAACCCCACCCAAAAAACCGAAGCTGAAATTATGAAGGCCTACATTGAAAAAATGGAGGAAATCATAAAAAATCAGCCCGAATATTATCTTTGGTCGCACCGCCGCTGGAAGCATCAACGGCCGGAAGGCATTCCGCTGACCATATAAAAAAAGAAGCGATTCAAACCTGAACCGCCACTTTTTCACTATCCATTTATGCAATTGAAATGTTCCGTTATTTTGCTTCAACAAGGTAAGCATCTATTTCGCGGGCAGCTACTTTACCCGCTTCAATGGCATGCACCACAAGGCTGGCTCCTTTTTCGGCGTCGCCTGCTGCAAATATTTTATTTACTGAAGTTTGTTTCCGGGCATCCACCTTTACATTGCCGCGCTGGTCGTATTCAACGTCCAGTGCATCCAGCAATCCGTTATGCACAGGCTGCGTAAATCCCATCGACAACAGAACAAGTTCAGCATCTATTTTCTCAACGGTTCCGGGAACCTCGGTCATAACCCACCTGCCATTTTCATCTTTATTCCATTCTACCTGAGCCACTTCCACTTGTTTCAGTTTTCCTTTTTCTCCTATAAACTTTTTGGCAGACAGGCTCCAGCGGCGTTCACATCCCTCTTCGTGCGAGCTGGAAGTACGCAACGTATTTGGCCAGTATGGCCATTGATCGTTTTCAGTACGCTTCTCTGATGGTTTTGGAAGAATTTCAATCTGGGTAACCGACTTTGCTTTCTGCCGAATTGAAGTTCCCACGCAGTCGGATCCGGTGTCGCCGCCGCCAATCACCAGTACATTTTTATCTTTCGCTGAAATCTTTTCTGCCTCAGAAACATTTTTGCCTGAATTGATTTTATTCTGACATGTCAGAAAATCCATGGCAAAAAGTACCCCTTCGAGGTCGCGCCCTTCAACAGGCAAATCACGGGGTTGTTCGGCTCCCACGGCAATAAGAACAGCATCAAACTCTTTCAGCAATTCGTCTTTGGTAATATCCTGCCCAACATTAACCTCGGTTTTAAATTCAACTCCTTCATCGGCAAAAATTGAAAGCCGCCGGTCAATTACCCCCTTATTCAGTTTGAAATCGGGAATGCCGTAACGAAGCAACCCGCCAATGGCATCGCTTTTTTCGAAAACAGTAACATGATGGCCTGCTTTATTGAGCAAATCGGCTGCTGAAAGCCCTGCCGGACCTGAACCGATAACGGCCACTTTATTGCCGGTGCGGGTTTGCGGCGGATTGGGAATTACCAGTCCGGCCTCAAAAGCCTGTTCGATGGTGGAACATTCATTTTCGCGGATGGTTACGGGCTCTTCATGAATTTCCAGAACACATGCCTTTTCGCATGGCGCCGGACAAACTCTTCCGGTAATCTCCGGGAAACTGTTTGTCGATTGCAGAATCAGGTAGGCTTCTTCTTTATTTCCACGGTAAAGTGCATCTTGCCATTCCGGAATTTTGCTACCCACCGGACACCCCCAGTGACAAAAAGGAATGCCGCAATCCATACAACGCGAGGCCTGCTTTTTTCTTTCCTTTTCATTCAGGGTCTGTTCCACCTCTCCGTAATCGTATACCCTCTCTTTTGCAGGACGGTACCCAGCAGGTTGCCGGGGTACTGTCATAAAACCTTTTGGATCTCCCATATCTTATGTCCTAATTTTTCGGTGTTAATAATAATTATTCGTGGCGTGACGGGTCATCTTCTGTAAGCTGCAGCTTTTGCTGCAATTCATTTAATTTCTGTTCTTCCAAAACCTTCCGGTATTCGAAAGGAATGACCTTTACAAACCTTGGCAAATATTCATCCCAGTTGGTAAGAATTTTTGCAGCCAGCGTACTTTGAGTATGCATCAGGTGATTGTTAATCAGCGCCTGCAGTTCATTTATATCAGTTTTATCTTCTACCGGTGTCAAATCAACCAGACCTTTGTTACAGTAGTAATCAAAGTTGCCGGTATTGTCCAGAACATAGGCAATGCCACCACTCATACCGGCAGCAAAATTCCGGCCGGTTGAACCGAGCACAACTACCCTGCCGCCGGTCATGTATTCGCAGCAGTGGTCGCCGGTTCCTTCAACAACAGCATGTACGCCAGAGTTTCTTACACAAAAACGCTCGCCGGCAACTCCCCTGATATAGGCTTCTCCGCGGGTTGCTCCATAAAACGATGTGTTCCCGATAATTATATTTTCTTCGGGCTGGAAAGTGGAACCAAACGGCGGTGCCACTATTATTTTTCCGCCCGACAAACCTTTTCCAATATAATCGTTGGAATCGCCCTCCAGCCTGAAAGTAACTCCTTTCACCAAAAATGCCCCGAAGCTTTGTCCGGCTGTTCCGTGGAAGGTGCAGTTAATTGTATCATCGGGCAAACCTGCTTCGCCGTATCTTTTGGAAATTTCACCCGAAAGCATGGCTCCTGTGGTTCTGTCGACATTCATAATTTTATGCGAAATCCACACTTTCTCGGCACCACGGATGGCTTTTCTTCCTTCTTTTATTAAATCCAAATCGAGATGCCCTTCGTTTTTGCGCGTATTGGGATGCAAATTGTGAATCGGGTATTTCTTTGCCTCTTCGGGCATGTATAGCAATGCTGAGAAATCGACATTTTTCGACTTCCAGTTAACTACCTCTTTATCTACTTCCAGCAGATCGGCGCGGCCAACAATGTCTTCAAATTTTGTGAACCCCATTTCAGCGAGGTATTCCCTGATTTCTTTTGCCAGAAACTTAAAATAGTTGATGGTATATTGCGCTTTTCCGATAAATCTTTTACGTAACTCTTCATCCTGGGTAGCAATTCCTGTCGGGCAGGTATTCATGTGGCATTTACGCATCATTACGCAGCCAAGAGCGATGAGCGGGGCTGTTGAAAAGCCAAATTCTTCGGCACCGAGACAGGCAAGAGAAATGACATCACGCCCTGTTTTCAGTTGGCCATCGACCTGCAATTTTACCCTGCCGCGCAGGTTATTCAATACCAGTGTTTGCTGAGTTTCAGCAATACCCAGTTCAACCGGCAATCCGGCATGTTTGATTGAGCTGGCAGGGCTTGCACCTGTTCCTCCCGATGCTCCGGCAATTGTAATAAT
>CAYUBV010000122.1:0-3027 GCA_964443035.1 uncultured Tangfeifania sp. | reverse complement strand
GCCAGCGCTTCGTGTGCTTCCTTACTGATGGAGCCGTAAGACATGGCCCCGGTAACAAAGCGTTTTGTAATATCTTCTTCCGATTCAACCTGATCTACCGGGATGGGATTTCGTTTGAATTTGAAACAGCTCCTGATAAATGCAGGTTTCCGGTTTTGCTCGTCAACCAGCGATGTAAACTGCTTGAACTTTCCATAGTCATTTGTGCGGGTCGACCACTGAAGTAATCCGATTGTTTCAGGATTCCAGGCATGGTGCTCACCATCTTTTCTCCAGGCGTAAACGCCGTTATTCTCAAAACTGAAAGGCTGGGGTGTTACCTGTGTTTTAAAAGCGTTTTCGTGAAACATGGTGGCCTCTTTACAAATTTCTTCGAGACCTATTCCACCGATTTTGGCAGCAGTTCCGGTAAAATATTTATCGATTAATTTTTTGCTGACACCAATCGATTCAAAAATCTGGGCTCCATGATAGCTGCGCAGGGTGGAAATTCCCATTTTAGAGAAAACTTTCAGCAGGCCTTTATCAATTGCTTTGATGTAATTTTTCCGGGCTTCTTTGTATTCCATTTCAATTTTGCCCTCTTTCACCATGTGATCGATGGCGGCAAAAGCCAGGTAAGGATTAATAACACTGGCACCATAACCGAGCAGCAAGGCGAAATGGTTGACTTCGCGGGCTTCGGCTGTTTCAACAATTAGCCCCACCTGCATACGTTTTTGTTTTTTTATGAGGTGGTGGTGAACCATTGAAACTGCCAGCAGTGAGGGAATTGCCGCTTTTTCTTTGCTTATTTTCCGATCGCTCAGAATAATGTAATTTTTTTCGTCATCCACTGCTTTTTCTGCTTGTTTCAGCATATCATCCAGCGCTGCCTCAAATCCTTTCACCCCTTCATTAACCGGAAATAACATATTGATTACCTTGTGCGAAAACATTTCGTCCTTCATATCCTTTATTTTCCGAAGGTCGGTGTTTGTAACCAATGGACCCATAAACTTTATCAGCTTACAATGTTCCGGAGTTTCTACAAGAATATTTGAATGCAGTGATCCGATATAATTTGTAAGCGCCATCACCAAACCTTCGCGAATCGGATCGATTGGCGGATTGGTTACCTGTGCAAAATTTTGCTTGAAGTATTCAAAAAACCTTTTGGGCTTATCAGAAAAAACAGCCGCTGGTACATCATTCCCCATCGAATTGGTGGGTTCGGCCGCTTTTTCGCTCATCGGTTTTATAAGCTCATACATGTCTTCTTTTGAGTAACCGAAAGCTTTCGCATAAGTCGGGAATTCATTGAGTGCAGATGGAACCCGTTTTTTCACCTGAATGTCATCCATCATCAAACGGTTCTCCTTCAGCCACATTTGGTACGGATTCCGGTGGCTGAGCTGATCTTTTACCTCCTCATCGGGGATGATAATTCCAAGCTGCGTATCGACCAGTAATATTTTTCCCGGACGCAAGCGTCCTTTCGATACAATTTCTTCGGGACCAAAAGTTTGAACACCCACCTCGGAACCCATCACAATCAGGTCGTTTTTGGTTATCACATAGCGCGATGGCCTCAATCCGTTACGGTCGAGCGTTCCGCCAATGTAGCGGCCATCGGAAAATACCATTGACGCAGGACCATCCCACGGTTCCATAATTGTGGAGTGGTATTCATAAAATGCTTTTAAACTCTCGGGAATCGGGTTTTTTTCGTTGAACGATTCGGGAATCATCATGCACAATGAATGCGGCAAAGTTCGGCCGGCCATGTGCAAAAACTCGAGCACATTGTCGAAGGAAGCTGAATCTGATTTTCCCGATTCGATTACAGGCAGTACTTTTTTCAGGTCTTCTCCAAACACTTCCGACTTCATCAAAGCTTCGCGGGCCTGCATCCACAACCGGTTTCCTTTAACGGTGTTGATTTCACCGTTGTGAGCAACAATGCGGAATGGCTGGGCCAAATCCCAGGTTGGAAAGGTGTTTGTACTGAAGCGCGAGTGAACCAGTGCAATGGCGCTGGTAAATTTCTCGTGCTTAAAGTCTTTGTAATAATCGCGCAACTGGTCTGGAGTCAACATTCCCTTGTAAACAATAATTTTTGCTGAAAAACTGGGTTGGTAAAAATTGTTTTTGCATTTCAGATTCGATTGTCTGATCTCTTTTTCTACCAATTTGCGTACAATATATAATTTGCGCTCCAGGGCATCGCGCTCGAGGTTGGCCTTTACAAAAACCTGTTTAACTGCAGGTTCGTTCATTTTTGCAATTTCTCCGGGCGCAGAACTGTCAACCGGAACATCGCGGTAACCGACAAGTGTTAATCCTTCATTTTTTATATGTTTGGTTAAAACCTCCAGACAAACATCGGACTCCTTTTCATCTTTGGAAAGAAAAACCAATCCTGTTCCATATTTACCGGCTTCACCTACATCTAATTTTAGAACTTCGGTGATAAATTCATGGGGAATCTGGAGCAATATTCCGGCACCGTCGCCGGTTGAATTATCGGCACTGATAGCTCCCCTGTGATCCATATTGCGAAGCACTTCGAGGCCTCTTTCAATAATATTGTGAGAGGGTTTACCTTTTATGTGGGCCACAAAACCAATTCCACAATTATCATGCTCATTTGCAGGGTTATATAACCCCTGCTCCTCAGGTAATCTCATCTGCATCATTTTCTCTTTTTTAATATTGTCCCTCAAAGTTTACAAAAGCACTTTCGTGCATATTTTTGTAAATTTGAAAGCAAAACACAATTTTTTTTTACGAAGTGAAACCAAAAATAATTATTCAAAGAATAATTTACAATATACACTGTATAAAACGCTTTTAAATAACATACAATTAACCTGGAATTTTAAAAAAATCCGTGCCGGACAAACGGGTTTCAAACACCTGAAACATGACATTTATCACATTTTCAACTACTTGAAAATTCAGGAACTCAACAAATATTTTATTGCTTTTTCAATATCCTGAAAATTATAATTTTCAACTATTTGTGATTTTTTTTGTGAAATTTTA
>CAYUBV010000121.1:0-7869 GCA_964443035.1 uncultured Tangfeifania sp. | reverse complement strand
ATGGATTTTTCTATGGGAATGTGGAAACCCGCTGGAAATTTGCCCGGTTTCAGTTCATTAACAACAATTTTTACCTGGGATTGAACGGATTTCTTGATTTCGGCAGAGTTACAAAAAAGATTAGCACAAGCAGAATTGTTCACCTGACAGCTATTAATGGTGATGACAATTATTTTGATGAAAATGCAGAAGCCATGCATTATTCCTACGGCGCCGGACTGCGAATTGTTATGAACCAGAATTTTATCATTAGCGTGGATTACGGAATGACAGCCGATGAACGCGACGGCGATTCCGGTTTGTATATTGGGTTGAATTACCTGTTTTAGAATTACTTTTTGTCTTTTACCCTTTTAAAACGAAATAATTTCAGCATCCAGTTGGGCAGCGGATGGTGGCCGCGTTTCCTGAAATCGAGGAACCAGCCCAGTTTTTTCATCAGTGGAATTTTGTGGGTTTCCACAAATTCAATCAGTGTTCCTTCCGGTGCCTGGATGTATGCAAAGCTTCCGGCTGCCTCGCCCATGTCGAATGTGTCGGAGTCGCTTGAACTGTCAACAGTAAAAGGATAACCCATTTTTCTCACTTTTTCGCGAAGTGCATCTATCCCGCTGATGTCGAAACAAATGTGAATAAATCCGGGATCACCCCAGATTCGTCCTTCAAAAATATTCCGGGGTTTACGATCCAGTACTTCAACCAGTTCAATGGTCGATGAACCAAAGAAAGGACTGAAGGCTCCGCTTTTTACATCAGAATGTTTTAACAGTACTCTTCTGAACCTGCCTGTTCCGCCCGGTAATTCTTTAAAATCATCGAAAGTTCCGGTAATGTCATAAATAATCTGGTCATATTGCAGAATATCGCGGTAAACCGGTAAACTCTCCTCAATTTTTTTCACCCCTATAACGGCTCCCAGTACTCCACCGGTTACTGATTTTTCTTTTTTTCGGAAAACTTCCTTTTCATGTTTTATCTCCCAAATATTTCCGTAAATATCTTTCAGGTAAAAATGATCGTTGTTTACCGGATCTTTATGAACAGGGCTGAGAAGCTGAAGTCCTGCATCCTGAAATTTATGGTAAGCGGCATTTACATCGTCGGTTTTTATTTTGCCGATATTAATTCCCAAATCTCCCAGCTTTAAATCGGATTCGGGAAGTTCCGGTTTTTTTCCTTTGTGTTGCCAGATTTCGAAGCCGCCGCCGCCACGCATGTTCAGTGCGAGCACTGCATGGCGTGCGCGGGGTTTTCCCCCGGTATGCGGTAACATCAGCTCTGCAACTGCTTCATCTTCGAACATCCGTATGTCCATCGAAAAATGTTCGCGGTACCATTTCCAGGCTTCTTCAAGGTTTTCCACCCCAACTCCCAACTGCTGTATTCCGTTTATTTTACCTGACATTTTTATTCTTATTAATGTTTTACATTGGTTTTACCCTCGGCGACATGTAATAATAAAGTCGCGGGAAAAAACGACGGATGTGTACCATCATTATATCCATTCCGCCAACCGGTATCTCTTTTCGTTCTTTTCTCAGTTTCCGGCAAATGATTTTTGCTGCTGATTCGGCAGGTTTTCCTTTGTCTTGTCCTTTGTCCATTTTGCCGTGTGCCGATCCGTCTTTTTCAAGTGCATTTACTGAAATGTTTGTTTTTATGCGACCGGGAATTATTATTGAAACAGAAATGTTGTTTTTTGTGTTTTCAGCCCGCAGGCTTTCAAAAAATCCGTGAAGGGCATGTTTCGATGCCGAATATGCCGAACGGTAGGGAAACCCGAATTTCCCGACAATGCTCGATGTAACTGCGATGTGACCACCGCCGTTTTCAATCATTTTCGGGAGTATTGCCTTTGTTAGCGCAATGGTTCCGAAAAAATTCACTTCAAAAATTTTACGGTCTACTTCAACCGGGGTTTCCTGTACAAATGAGCGCTGGCTGATTCCGCCAAAATGATACAGGCAGTCGATTTTGTTTTCGTTAGCTAAAGCCTCGCTGGCAGCATTTTTTACCGATTCTTCATCTCCCAAATCAAAAGGAATAATACGTATTGAACTTTCGGATTGCCGGCAAAGTTCAGCCACCTCTTCAAGCGCATTTTTATTTCTTCCTGAAAGTATAAGATGTGCTTTTTCTTTTGCAAGTTCCAGTGCAACAGCTCTTCCAATGCCCGATGATGCGCCTGTTATCCATATTGTTTTATTTGAAAATTTCATTCCAAAATGGTTTCAAATTTTGCGAAGATAATAATATATCAGGATCGGAGCGTGTTAAATTATCATTCTTCATCTTTTCGTGTAAACAGTGATTTCATTTTATTAAGTAAATCGTTAAAATCATTGTAATCTTCGGTAAAAGAAAACCCCACTCCCTGGGTGTAGGGCGCTGTTTCGTATATCAGGTTATTGTTCGATCGGTTGTAGGCCTTAAACTGAAGTTTTCCGCTCGGAATCATTTTTACATTTACTTCGAAATCTCCAACCAATTGACTTTGATTGGTTGAATATGGGTTGTTGTTATTTCCAATGTTGCCGTTTATGGTAACCCGGTCGTTAAACATTTGGGTACTCAGCGCCAGTTCAATTTCATCGTCGGTAATCTGGTTGCCGGGCCGGTAATTCAATCCCACATCTACATTTGAACTGATTTGCGAAAGCCAGTTGCTTAGCTGATTCGAAAACAGTTCGCTGGCTGTGGTTCCAATCAAATTCGGATTTTGTGCCTCATAAGTTCCGCGCAGGTATTCGGGTGTGTAAAATTTGCCGAGCACCACCAGCGAAAGAATTTGTTTGTTCATCTCTTCAGTGGTATTGAAAAACTGACGGATTTCATCTATTAATCTGTCTTCCACAGTGGGGAAATCAATTTCAAAATCAATTTCCGGATTGGATAAATCTTCTGAAAGTAAAATTTTACATTCCACCGGAATTCGTTGATTTTGATAAATATTTTCGTAAGTATTTACCAGCAAATCGTATAATGAAGCTTTTAGCCTGTAAACTGCGCTTAAATCGATTGTTGCATCGTACGGACTGCCCGACCAGTCGATGGTTCCTCCCTGTTCGATGGTAAACCGCTTGTTAATTACATTCTGAAGCGTGAAAAGATAATCGCCCTGCTCAACCGTGTAATTTCCTGAAAGTGTGATGTTTTCTTCGTTGTCCATTCCAAAAACCAATAATCCTTCGCCCTGGGCTCTGATTACGTCACCTATTTGCGAATTATATATCAGTTGTGCCCGGGCTTCGGGTGTAGCCCGGATAGTCAGGTTGAGGCTAAAGTCGCCGTCGTCTTCCTGCGGAAATGTAAATTCCTGCTCTTCTTCGTCTTCCTGCGAAGATACAAACTGAATGAAATCATACCTTTCGATTTCACTTTCGTTTTCCAGAGAAATATTTACTGCTGTACCTGACAATGTGGTGGCTGAGCCGGTCATGCTTACCTGGTTTCCACGACCGGTAATGAAAAGCTGTCCGCTGGCAACTACTTTTCCAAAAAACTGTTCGTTATTGTTAAGGGTAGTATTTATGGCCACAATTTTTGGCGTTTTTACCGTGAGATCATAAATCATGTCCTGAAAATTGGTATGTACAATTGTGCCGTTAAGGGTTCCCCTGTTTTCCGAAAGATCGCGAATTGCAATCTGGTCGAACTGTATGGTATCGCCCCTGAAATAAACCGTATCGGTAAAAACGTAGCTCACCTGTGTAAAGTCAATTGTAAGGCCTGCGTTAGTTCCTTCGAGAGCCCCTGTCAGCAATATTTTTTGTGGCGAACCATGGATTTTTATTTTCCCGCTGGCATCGCCGTGAATATTTGAAAATGTTTTGCGGATGAGGGTTTCAAGAATAACCAGGGAGAGTTTGTCAGCGGTGACATCGTAGTCTATTTCGTTGGTTTTGGGATTGTAGTAGCCGCTTCCATTGAGGCTTTTGCTCCCGTTGCTGGTAATGGAAATTTCTGACTTTAACACAGAAGCCAGGTTGTCCCAGTTATTGGCAAGGTTCACATTCCCGATTTTTTGTTCTTTGAAATAGAAATCTTCTACATTCAGATCGGAAAATAAAAGCCGTTGATTGTAAAAATCACGGATTGAAACCGTTCCGTTGAGCATTCCCTGAACAGGCAATTCACGGTTCAGGTAGTTATTTAAATCGGAAAGGTCAATGTTTTCAATATTTGCAGTTAATTCATCGGCTTCATCCTGCGAAATTGTTCCGTCAATTGAAAAGAACTGATTTTCATTAAAGAAGTTGAAGTTGGTTACGGCAATCAACGAACTGTCGATTGACGCAGTAAACGGGCTGATTTGCCAAAGTGAATCTGAAATATAAATGTGAGTTGGAAAACCTTCAATTTCAACATGGGGATATTTTGACCCGGCAATATCGCTGAAAACAGAACGGGTTTTAATGCGACCGCTGTAATTTTTTTCCTGCGAATCTCCCCATTCAATGAGGTTGTCGACGGTATTGTCCGATATTTCGGAACTCACCGTAACATTGTTTAAACGCATTCCGTTTTTCAGCATAACCTCCCCCAAACGGAATTTTGATTCATACATATCGTCCCGTGGATTATTGCCGATAAAAATATTTCTGACTGCCACGTTGGCGGTATTAAAACCGGGGAGGCTTCCTTTTAATTCAAAAACCGACTGCTCCGAATCCAGCCTTCCGTAAAGCAAAAAGGGTGTTTCAATGTTTATGTCCGGTGTGAAAACCCTGGTCAGTTCGTCCAGGTTTTTAACATCCAACTGGAACCCGAAATTGTTTTCCGGTGCATTGGCCATTTTTTCGTAACCGATTACCGGAATATAGCGGTTCATACTTTTTTGAAAAGCATTTAAAATATTCTGAAAATGGTAATTTCCGTTTATTTCAACATTGAAAAAGTCGGAGGTAAACGACAGGTATTTTACAGGGCCACTCGTAATCGATTGCAGCTCCATTCCTTCGAGGCTGAATTCTCCGTTGCGGTTTTCATACAAGCCGTTTTCAAGCTGAATGGTTCCGGCGAGGTTATCCAGTTTGTCGCCCGAGAAATTGGCCGTCATGACAAACGACATCTCAGAGTTCGGAAAATTATTGCTGAGGTTGAGTTTTCCGGGCAGCGCTTTTTGCATTTCAACCCGGAAATCGAAAACCGGCACATCGGGATTCAGGTTGATTTTTCCAAGGAAATCGAATTGCAGGTTGGAATCATTCATTGCTATCAAACCATCGAACATCCGGTTGTCCAAAATCCCGTCAATTTCAATATTCTGGTAATTGTAGTCGTTAAAATACACTTCAATCACTTCGCCGTTGAAAGCCGCTGCAACCGACTGGTCGTCGCGGTTGAAATAGCCATCAATACTGCCGTCGAAAGTAATTTCCCCAACATCTTTAATTTTGAAAAACTCACCGAGCATAAAATTTTTGGTAGCCACTTCTCCCCGAAAATAAACCTGTTTCGCCTGCTCCGGCCTCACGGAAAGGTCGGTTGTCAGGATCCCCATATCGCTCGACAGTGTTCCGAATGCTACAAAATCGGTTAAAAAACCGGTGAAATTTCCCTGGTAAGAAAATATACCTGCCTCATAAAAAGGTTCAGGAAAACTCAAATAACCGGTTCCCCATTTTTGGGGAAGTTTTACCCGGCTTAAATCCTGGAAAGAAGTCTGCGAACGTTTTAAATCCACAAAAAGGTACATGTTTTCAGGATCGGTAATTTCGTTGGCATAAAAATCGAGCACTGCGGAAGTATTTCTCCCTGTGTTTATAATAAGATCCCGGCCATTTAAATCGTTTATATTTCCGTAAATTTTTCCGGAAAGTTCAACTACCTGGTTCATTCCTTTTAATGCGGGAACCAGTTGCGAAACATCGTAAAAACTGATTTTTGAGTTGTCCAGCATAAAATCAAACTGAAGCGTTTGCAGCGAATCTTCATTTTCCAAAGGAAAATCAATGATTACTTTACTTTCTGAAATATTCGATCTGTCGGTTTTAAGGTTGAGTTCTGCCAACTCGATTCTTTTGTTTTTTGAAGTAAAAACTGATTGTAGTTCTGTGACATGAAAGTTTTGGTTGTCGTTAAATGTAAATTGGTCAATCTTAAAATGAACCGAATCTTCCAGCAGCGAAAAGTCAGAAATATCTATCTGAATATCGTGAATCGCATACTTTTTGTTGTTCCCGTCAAACTGATCATGAAAAGTTGATTTCGGGCTGAAAAAGTTAAAATCCCTGCAAAGTATTTTCCAGTCCGCCGGTTGTTTGTCAGGCGATTGAAGGGCTTCTGCAATAAAATCAAAATTAAACTCACCGGTTGTATCCCTGTCCGTTTTAAACTTGCTTTCCTTAAAATCTATCTGCTTCAGATGAACCTGCTTTTCACGGTATTTCAGGCTGTCGATATTCGCAATAACCGTTTGCGCATAAAACAGCGTATCGGTTTTCTGGTCTTCCACCAACACATCTTCCAAAACCACTTTATTGAAAAACGACACTTTTACTTTGCCAATTTTGATATTTGTATCCAACTGTTCTGAGAGCTGAAGTGCCAGTTTATTAACAAGATAGGTTTGCACGCTGCTGTTGTGCAACGCCCAGTAAGCACCTGCCGTCAATCCGAGCAGGAATGCCAAAATAATCAATCCTATTTTCCAGCCTTTTTTAATATTTTTGCCCTTTCAAAATTTTGAGCGAACTTAACTTTTTTCCTGAACAAAATTAGAAATAGTTCCTTGATTTATTAACCGTCCGGGTTTAATAAAATGTAAAGGGACAATAATTTCAGAAAAACATTTACGTAATTAGTAACGAATGAATTGGGGCAAAGATTATGGCATTCAGAAAAAATAATGAAATTACTATACTGGGCATCGAATCGTCGTGCGACGATACTTCGGCTGCCATAATTCAGGATGGTACTATACTTTCGAATGTGGTGGCCGGGCAAAAGGTACACGAAGAATACGGTGGAGTGGTTCCTGAACTTGCCTCACGGGCTCATCAGCAAAATATAATCCCGGTGGTGGATATGGCTATCCGGCGGGCCGGAATTTCAAAGGAGGAAATTTCGGCGGTAGCTTTTACGCGCGGCCCGGGGCTGCTTGGCTCATTGCTGGTAGGCACCTCTTTTGCCAAAGGATTTTCGCTGGCATCAGGAATTCCGCTCATCGAAGTGAATCACTTGCAGGCTCATGTTCTGGCGCTTTTTATTCGCGAAAAAGAGATAGAATTTCATCCGCCAAAATTTCCGTTTTTATGTTTGCTGGTTTCAGGTGGTAATTCGCAGATTATTAAAGTTGACGATTACCTGAAAATGGAGGTGATTGGGCAAACAATTGATGATGCCGCCGGCGAAGCTTTTGATAAATGCGCCAAAGTGATGGGATTGCCTTATCCGGGCGGCCCGCATGTCGACCGGCTTGCCAAAGAAGGTAATCCGCTTCGTTTCGAATTTTCAAAACCTTCAGTGCCCGGTCTCGATTACAGTTTCAGCGGATTGAAAACAAATTTTCTCTATTTCCTGAGAGATAACCTGAAAGAAAACGAAAATTTTATCGAAGACAATAAACATGATTTGTGCGCCTCGCTGCAACACACCATCATCGAAATTTTGCAGAATAAACTAAAAAGAGCATCGAAAGAAACCGGTATTAAAGAAATTGCTCTCGCTGGTGGAGTTTCTGCCAATTCGGGATTGCGGAAAGTATTAAAAGAAACTGCAAACAAAAAAGGCTGGAATCTTTTAATTCCAAAGTTTGAATACACCATGGACAATGCCGCCATGATTGCAATAACCGGCTACTACAAATATTTGAACCAGGATTTTGCGAAACAGAATGTGGTGCCGTTTGCCCGGACGCAGCTTTAA
>CAYUBV010000120.1:0-7880 GCA_964443035.1 uncultured Tangfeifania sp. | reverse complement strand
CCACCACTGTGGTGTAGGTACTGTTCACGCCCTCGCAGCAGGAGCCGATGGAAGCGAACAGGTAATACCAGCCGTTTTTTTTTCAATTTCTCTAATCAAAATCGCCAATTGTTTGTTTAATAAAAATAACGAATTTTTAAACATCTTAGCGATGACATTTTTTCAAACAGATATTCAGGGATTATTAGCATGGCTTGTTTCGGCACCTTTGCTTTCCATTCATTATTTTTCAGAAGCAAACACGTTGTGGTTATATGTTAAAGTTTCGGGGGGTCGATGTTCGAACGAACCATTTAAAATACAACACCCGAATTCAAAGATTATGCAAGCCGGATCAGTACTTTTTCCATATTTTCAATAAAACATTTGTAATGAAACAATATATTATAATATTAATCTTTTTTGTATTATTTTTACACGAACATTTTGGGCCATGTTGTGGAAGTGCTTCAAATTTAAAAAAAAACTAAAACCGCTATTTCGATGAAACTATACGACCGTACAACCCTAAAAATTTCAAAAGTTGTTACCACAAGTTACAGCACCTCATTCTCAATGGCTACCAGCATGCTGGAAAAAGAACATCGCGATGCCATTTATTCCATTTACGGCTTTGTAAGGTTTGCCGACGAAATTGTGGACACGTTTCATGAATACCCCCAAAAACAGCTTCTCGAAAAATTTGAAGCCGATTTAGGGGATGCCCTAAAATTAAGCATTAGTTTAAATCCCGTTTTGCATTCGTTTCAATGTACCGTAAAAAAATACAATATTTCAAATGAATACATCGATTCATTTTTGACCAGTATGAAATTTGATCTCAGCAAAAAGGAGTATGGAAATCAATCGGAAGCTAACGAATATATTTATGGATCGGCAGATGTGGTAGGGTTAATGTGTTTGAGGGTTTTTATCAATGGCAACGAAGTCCGTTTCAATGAACTGAAAAAACCGGCCATGAAACTGGGCTCGGCATTCCAAAAAGTAAATTTTATCCGCGATCTTAAAAACGACATGGAGGGTTTGGGACGGATATATTTTCCGGAGATAGCCCGGGAAACATTTAATGAACAGAGCAAAAAGATTATCATCAGGGACATTGAAGCTGATTTTGACGAAGCATACCTGGGAATAAAAAAACTCCCAAAAAGCACGCGTGTTGCAGTTTTATCGGCATTTTTTTATTATAAAATTTTATTGATGAAAATTAAAAATACGCCGGCAGAAAAAATCATGAATTCAAGGATAAGAATATCGAATTTCAGAAAAATATCTCTTTTATTGAAAGCAAAAGTTTTGTGTAAATTTAACAGGATATGAAAAAGTTAAAAAACGAGCATGTTATACTGGTTGACGAAAACGACATCCAAATTGGGACGATGGAAAAAATGGAGGCACACGAAAAAGCCATGCTTCATCGCGCAATTTCAGTTTTTCTTCTCAATTCTAAGGGCGAATGGTTGTTGCAGCGACGTGCCTTAAATAAATACCACTCCAACGGGTTATGGACAAATACTTGTTGCAGCCATCCGTATCCCAACGAAACGAGTTCAGAGGCTGCAAAGCGCAGACTTAAGCAAGAAATGGGTTTAGAAACAAATCTTAAAGAGATTTTTCATTTTACTTATAAAGAGCCTCTCGACAATAAACTAACCGAACATGAATTGGATCATGTTTTTATTGGTACCACCAACGTAGAACCCATTATTAATCAGGAGGAAGTAGTGGAATGGAAATATATTTCGTATTCTGATTTGCTCTATGACCTAAAAAACAACCCGGAAAATTACACGGTGTGGTTCCGGAAAATATTTGAACGGGTAAACGAACATTCTATCAAATACCTTAATTCTAATTTTTAGAAAATGCAAATTTTAATTGCTTTTGCAGCATTTATATTTATGGAATTTGTGGCCTGGACAAACCACAAATTTGTGATGCACGGTTTTTTGTGGAAATGGCATGCAGATCACCACATAAACGATCATAAAAAGCTGCAAACCCCTGAAGAACTTCGTACATCAGGGTTCGAGAAAAACGATTACTTTTTTCTTATTTATGCTATTCCGGCATTTTTGATGCTGATTTTGGGATTTTCATTTAATATTGCGTCCCTAATTTCAATGGGCATTGGCATTTCGCTTTACGGCCTTACCTACTTTACCATTCACGACATACTTATTCACCAAAGAATAAAAATTCCTTTTATTATCGGTTGGAGAAATGGTTATATTAATGCATTAATCCGTGCACATTTGGCTCATCACCGCGGGAAAAATGTCCGTGATTTCAGCAACTTCGGACTACTTTTTTTTCAACCACGCTTTTTTAAAGAATAAAATATGTCGCTCTATTTTACATTGCTCCTTGCTTCGGTTGCTGTGCCACTTTTGTTGAGTTTCGATAAACGCCTGCAATTTTATAAAAAGTGGAAATTTGTGATTCCTGCGGTTTTCATTGTTGGCGCAATGTATATCGCTTTCGATGTCTATCTTACTCGAGTGGGGGTTTGGGGCTTTAATCCGCGATATTTATCGGAAATATATTTTTTCAATTTACCCATTGAAGAGTGGCTCTTTTTTATTGCCATTGCCTATGCAAGTTTGTTTTTGCATTTCTCCATTATCGAATATTTTCCAAAAGTAAAACCGGGCCAAAAAGCAGCCAAAACCCTCACAGTAACTTTAATTGCGGCATCGTTGCTGTTGGTTGTATTTAATACCAACAAACAATACACCTCTTATATATTTATTAAAATAGCGATTGTTTTAGCACTTGCATTATTTGATAAATCGAAAAGTATCAATTCATTTTATGTCACATTTTTAGTCATTTTAATCCCGTTTATTGTTGTAAATGGAATTCTTACCGGTTCGTTTATCGAGGAAGAAGTGGTTTGGTACAACAACGATGAAAACCTGGGAATACGTTTTTTAACTATCCCGGTGGAAGATTTTGGTTATGCATTTAGTTTGCTCTTGTTTAATCTGCTATTATTAACCAAGTTTGAAAAACGATTTAACAGGTAATAACATGCTGCATTATACAAAAACAAAAGAACTTTTAAATCAAAACCCTAAGAAAGTAGTCCTGTTTTTCATTGTTTTTTATTTGGTTGGAATTGTTGGAATGTTGCTTCCATTTTCATTTCCACTGTTTTTAAAACTGATACCGCTGGCGCTTTTGTTGAGTTCGGTGGCCATTGCTTTTTTTCACACGCAATTCAACGTAAAATCTATCCTGTTGTTTTCAGTCATCTATCTGCTGGGTTTTTTTGTTGAAGTAGCCGGTGTTAATACCGGTGTTATTTTTGGCCCTTACCATTACGGTCAAAGCCTTGGTTTAAAAGTATTCAATACCCCTTTAATTATAGGCTTAAACTGGCTTTTGCTGGTTTACATATCGGCTGCGCTGCTGGAAAAAGCAATAATGCACAAAGCGTTGAAAGTAGTTTTTGCATCTGCAATTTTGCTTGGCTATGATTTAATAATCGAACAGATTGCGCCCGACCTTGATATGTGGTATTGGCACGACGATGATGTTCCACTCCAAAATTACCTGGCCTGGTTTTTAATTGCGGTCGTATTTCATACTTTAATCAAAATATTTAATATTAAAACATCAAATAAACTAGCCGTGCCCATATTAATTTGTCAGGTTGTTTTTTTTCTTTCGTTACTGGTTTCATTTAAATTAAGACATTGATTTTAAAGGCAAAACATAACTTTTTTCTTGATTCATTTTTCAGGTTTTATGTTATCTGGAAAATGAAAAGGTCATTTTACTGTTTTGAAATTGAAAAAGAGATAAAAGATAAAGGATTACCCATTATGCTCATTTGCAACCACATGAGTTGGTGGGACGGGATTTGGGCCCTGCACCTCAACCAGTCAGTTTTTCACCGGAAATTTCATTTTATGATGCAGGAAGAACAGTTGAGGAAAAATTGGTTTTTTAATTACACCGGTGGTTACTCTGTCGCTAAAAAATCGAAATCGATAATTGAAACGTTAAATTATACTGCCGAACTTCTTTCTGACAACAAAAATATGGTGCTTATTTTTCCACAAGGTGAAATAGAGAGCATGCACAATACGAATTTTGTTTTTGAAAAAGGGATTGAAAAGATTCTGAAACGAACAAAAAATGAGGTACAAGTGGTTTTTCTGGCCAATTTAATCGATTTCCACTCTAACGTAAAACCCGGTTTGTATGCCTATATGCATCATTATACAGGTTGTTTCGAAATTGAAGAAATTCAAAATCATTACAACCTTTTTTATCAAAACTGCATTGCAAACCAAATAAAAATCAAAAATTAGGATGATTTACTTTGGTTATTTTATATTGATTTTTACTGCCACGCAGCTACTGATTGCCCTTTCAAATCTTATATTTTTTCAAACGTTTCCGAAAACTACCAACTTAAGCAACGATTTAATTTCGGTGCTCATTCCTGTGCGCAATGAAGAAAAAAACATTGCCAACATTTTAACTGATTTGCATAATCAGGAATACCAAAATATCGAAATTCTGATTTTTAACGACCAATCAACAGATGGCACTGAACAAATTTTGGAACAGTTTTCGAAAAAAGATAACCGGATAAAAGTTTTTCATTCCGAAGGGTTGCCCAAAGGCTGGTTTGGAAAAAGCCACGCCTGCCATTCGCTGGCAGAACATGCAAACGGAAAATACTTGTTGTTTCTCGATGCCGATGTCAGGATCAGAGGAAATATAATTTCCCAAACCATTTCGCTGTCGGAGAAGCACCATTTTGGGTTGCTTTCCATTTTTCCGGAACAAAAAATGAAAACCCTGGGCGAATGGGTTACTGTTCCTGTAATGAACTTCGTCCTTCTTACATTGCTGCCGCTCATATTGGTCCGAAAAACCAATTTCCCATCGCTTGCAGCAGCCAACGGGCAATTTATGCTTTTTAACGCTGAAACCTATCGAAAAACAAAGCCACACAAAAAAATGAAATCGAGCAAAGTGGAAGATATTGAAACAGCGAGATATTACAAACGAAACAAAATCAGTGTAGCTTGCCTGGTTGGTAACGAAAACATTTCGTGCCGTATGTACCCTGGTCTTACTGATGCCGTTGATGGATTTTCGAAAAATGTAATTATGTTTTTTGGGAATTCTTTTGCACTGGCTATATTTTTTTGGCTCATTACAACGTTGGGATTTGTGGTGGTTTATCTGTTATTCTCAACAACGGTTTTGCTGATTTATTTGGTTTCCCTGGCTTTAAAAAGAATTATGGTTTCGGTTGTAAGCAAACAACCTGCTTTACAAAACCTGTTGTTGTTTATACCACAGCAAATTGCACTCGGAATATTTATTATCAAGGCATTAGCAAACAAATTCAATAAAAAATATACATGGAAAGGCAGAAATATTTCATAATTGCATTTTTTGTTTTTACTGTTTTTGTTTCTCCGGTTTTGGCATCGTGGAAAACAGAAATATACAATGCCTACATCAATAATAAAATGGAGCAGTGGAAGTTGACCATTGATAGAATGGAGCAGATGAAAAAAAGCGATAACAATTTTCTTCTTGAACTGGTAAATTACCAATATGGTTATATCGGCTGGTGCATAGGAACTGACAATAGCAATTCAGCAAAAGAGTACTTGAAATTAGCCGAACAGAACATTGAAATACTGGAAAAAAATAATGCCAACGCTTCAATTATCAGCGCATATAAAGCGGCGTTTTATGGTTATAAAATTGGGCTGAGCAAATATAAAGCACCAGTATTGGGCCCGCTAAGTGTGAAATATTCAAAACTTTCGATGGAAGAGGACAAGGAAAACCCAATGGGATATATCCAATACGCAAATGGCCAGTTTCACATGCCGCCCGTGTTTGGAGGGTCAAAAGCAGTTGCTATTGAATATTTTCAGAAAGCAGAAAAATTGATGGAGACAGACACCCTTCAAATTAAAAACGACTGGAATTATTTAAATCTGCTGGCACTTATCGGGCAATCGTTTGCCATTATGAAAGATTACGAAAATGCAAAAAAATATTATGACAAAGCTTTGGCAGCCGAACCCGCATTTATGTGGGTTAAAAATGAATTATTGCCGGAATTAACCAAACAAATAAACAACAAATGAACAAAAAAGTATTAATTGTAGGCGCCGGATTGGGCGGTTTGGCAACCGGATTAAGATTGGCAAAAAAAGGTTTTGATGTTGAGATAATTGAAAAAAACAACCAGCCTGGCGGACGGCTAAACCAAATTAAAAAAGACGGTTTTACCTTCGATACCGGTCCAAGTTTTTTTAGTATGTCGTATGAGTTTGAAGAATTTGCCCGCGACTGCAACATTAAACTTCCCTTCGATTATATTGAGTTGGATCCGCTTTACACTGTAAATTTCAGTGGGAATCCTAAAACCTGGTTCCTCTATAAAAACATCGATAAACTGGCGGAACAATTTGCCGATGTAGAACCTGATTTCAAGGAAAAATTTGAGAGATACATTAAAAAAGCCGGTGCACTTTTTAACGATACCGTTGATTTGGTCATTAAAAATAATTTTGACTCGCTGGCAGCGTACGTTTTTACGCTAATGCGCGTAAACCCAATTCATCTACCGGTTCTTTTTAAAAGTTTTTACGCCCACGTTAACCAGTATTTCGATTCGCAGGAGGCACGCCAGATTATTTCGCTGGTGGCTTTTTTCCTGGGCCGCACCCCCTTCGACACTATGGCAATTTACAGCTTGCTCTCATATACCGAGTTTCAACACGACGGATATTACAATGTAAAAGGCGGCATGTATAAAATTGTGGAAGGCCTGGTTGCCGAGTTGGGAAAGGCAAACGTTAAAATTACCTGCAATACCGAAATTGTTGATTTCACGGAAAACAACGGACAACTTGATTTTCTGACAGACCAAAACAACAAAGAATGGAAATCGGACATATACCTTATCAATTCAGATGCAGCCTGGTTCAGGGGGAATATTTTTAAACGAAAAAAATATGATGAAAAGAAGCTTGACAAAATGAGTTGGACCATGGGCTATTTAACTTTTTACATTGGTATAAAATGCAAATTGCCGCAGGTAAACCACCACAATTACTACCTGGGCAGCAATTTCGAGGAATATGCCAACAATGTGATGAAAGACCCAAATTCGCTGCAAAAACCGTATTATTACGTAAATGTTTTGTCGAAACATAACAACGATTGTGCGCCGGAAGGTTGCGAAAGCCTGTTTTTTGTTTGCCCGGTCCCCAACCTTTATTTCAAGGGAAACTGGAACGATAAAAATGAAATTGTTGACAGCATTATTTCCGATTTCTCAGAACGAATCGGGAAAGACATTCAGCCCGAAATTATTTCAAAAACTATTTACACACCCGTTGAATGGGGCGACCAGTTTAACCTGCACCGTGGAAGCGGCCTGGGATTGTCGCACAATATGAACCAGATTGGCGCGTTCCGGCCTGCCAATATCGATGAGAAATATAAAAATGTATTTTATGTGGGTGCATCCACAGTACCCGGTGCAGGCTTGCCAATGGCAATTATAAGTTCAAAACTTGCATTTGAACGAATAAAAATGTATGCAGGAAAACGTTAATTTTTTTAATCATTCAAAAAATTGGAAATCTCCAGGTTTACTTTTCTAATTTGCTCTTCAATCATTTTTATCACTTTGCGGTCGTAGGTCATCAGGCCGTTTACTTCCGATTCTACATCGGTAGTTTGGGTGTAAACGGCACCTGAATAGCCGTTGGGAATCAATTCTTTTAACCGTTCGGCCATTTTAATGTAAGCATCGGTAGCCTCCTGGGAAGATTTATACTGCACATACCCCCAGTTGCGACCGGTTTCCCATAAATTATCTT
>CAYUBV010000119.1:0-8051 GCA_964443035.1 uncultured Tangfeifania sp. | reverse complement strand
TAACAATGGTTGCCAGCACCATAACGAAAGCTACGGCACCTGTCATACCAACTGCAGTGGATACTCTTTTGGAAACTCCCAGAAAAGGGCAGATTCCGAGGAATTGCATCAGTACAATGTTATTTACAAATATGGCTCCTATTACAATTACAAGATAGTTCATTTTTTAGCCTCCTAATCTTTTTTCAACCGGTTAATGATTGCAATTAAATACCCCAATACAATAAAAGCGCCGGGTGCCAGCACAAATAAAAGCGTAACATAGTCTTCAGGATAAATGGTTATACTGAACAGCTTTCCGCTTCCGAGCAATTCCCTGATTCCGCCGAGCAAAACAAGCGCAAAGCTAAAACCAAACCCAATTCCAAAACCGTCGACAACTGAAGAAACCAGGTTGTTTTTGGATGCAAAAGCTTCGGCACGACCCAGCACAATACAGTTTACCACAATCAGGGGAATAAACAGCCCCAGGCTTTTAAACAGCGACGGCAAATAAGCTTCCATCACCAGTTCTACAACAGTTACAAATGTTGCTATAATGACAATAAAACTGGGTATTCGTACCTTGTCGGGGATTTGTTTTTTAATGATGGAAACCACAATATTCGACATTACCAGAACGAAAGTGGTTGCCAGTCCCATTCCCAACCCGTTGATGGCTGACGAGGTAACCCCAAGCGTGGGGCACATCCCGAGCAGCAAAACGAAAACCGGGTTCTCTTTTATAAATCCTTTTGTAAAATTTTTCCACTGATTCATAGCCTGTATTTTATTGTCCGGCTGAACCGGTATTTAAATCTTCTTTTTCTTCGTAAGCCCGGTAGGCTCTTTTCAATGCTTCCAGAAAAGCCCGCGAAGTAATGGTTGAGGCAGTAATGCCATCGATATCACCGCCATCTTTTTTAACTTCGAATTCTGTCGATTCCGGATTCTTTCCAATCACACTCTGCTCTGGTTTTTCCTCGCTGCGAAACCACTCGTTCATTTTCGAGCCCAAACCGGGTGTTTCTTCATGTTCCAAAACTTCGTAGCCCGAAAAATTTCCTGAATTATCAATTCCGGCCATGATTGAAATATAGCCGCTATAACCTTGATTGGTAAATGTTTTTACTGCGTATCCCACCAGTTGATCATCCTGATATGCCGGAAATATTTCGATGGTATCTTTTTCGTTTTCGGCAGCTATCTTGTAGGTTTCACCCAACTCTTCAAAAGAAGGCAGTACTTTTTCAATGGCTTCACTCTGGGCACGCATTTTTGCTTCTGCAATCGCGTCTTTGGTGAATTCGTAAACCAGTCCCAGTGCACCTGCAGCAACAAAAGTTACGAGGAACAACGTAATCACCATATTTCTAAAATTCGATTCACGTCCTGCCATAATTAATTTCCTCCGAATCGTTTAGGTTTCACATAATTGTTAATCAACGGTGTAAACGCATTCATTATCAAAATGGCAAACGAAATACCCTCCGGATAAGCACCAAACAAACGAATCAGGATTGTAATCGCCCCAATTCCGACTCCGTAAATCAATTGACCTTTGGAAGTCATTGGCGACGAAACCATATCAGTTGCCATATAAATGGCACCAAGCATCAAGCCTCCGGTGAGAAGGTGATAAACCGGGTTCACATAACTTTGCGGGTCGACCAGCCAGAAAACAGCGGCAATTGCTGCAACTGAACCAAGAATCGAAACAGGAATTTCCCAGGTTATCACTTTTTTGAATAACATATACAAACCACCCAGAATAAGCATCAGAGCTGAAATTTCACCCAGCGAACCGGTGATATTTCCCAGAAGCATGTCGGAGGCAGAAGGTATATCCTGCAGAAGTTGAGAAACCGGAGTTCCGCTTGTAATTCCTTCCTTAATGAGGGCAAGTGGTGTTGCAGCAGAAACTGCATCCACAGCCTCAGTTTGCTGAGTTACCGGCCAGTTGGTCATCTGCACCGGAAACGAAATCAGAAGAAAAACCCTTCCTACCAGTGCCGGGTTAAAAATATTGCTCCCCAGTCCGCCAAATGAAAGTTTTCCGATTCCGATGGCAGCAATGGCACCAATCACAATTATCCACCACGGGATACTTGCCGGGACGTTGAATGCCAGCAGGATTCCGGTAACCAGTGCCGACCCGTCATAAACAGACGGTTTTACTTTCATCATATATTTCTGAACGATGTATTCCATTGCCAGGCAGGAAATTATGGCAATGGCAGTGACCCTTAATGCATCGAGCCCGAATACGAATACCGACCAAATGAGCGCCGGAATAAGGGCGTAAACCACCCGGTACATTATTTTCCGCGTCGAGTCGTCGGAATGAACATGCGGTGACGGTGAAACCGTTAATAATTTACTCATTCTCTGATTTAGTTTATTTTTTACGTGAACGAATGATTTGACCTACTTTACCTTTACCTAAACGTATATAATCGAGCAGCGGAAGATTGGAGGGGCAGGTGTAACTGCATGAACCACATTCGATACAATCCATAATGCGGTTTTCCTCGGCATGGTCAAAAAGTTGTTTTTCGGAAACCACCCTCAGAAAATAAGGCTCCAGCCCCATCGGGCACACACCGACACAACGCGAACAGCGAATACATGGATTTGACTCCTTTCGTTTCGATTCCTCCTCTTTCATTAAAAGAATCCCCGAAGTTCCTTTGGTAACCGGAATGTCGAGCGACGGTAAAGCGCGTCCCATCATCGGGCCACCGCTGATGACTTTTCCTGTATTTTCGGGCATCCCGCCGGCTGCATCAACCAATGCAGAAGTGGGTGTCCCCACTCTGACCTTAAAATTCGATGGATTTTCCACATCTTTTCCGGTAACGGTAACCACCCTTTCAAAAAGCGGTTTATTTTTCTGAATGGCTTCATAAACGGCAAATGCGGTTCCCACGTTACTAACAACAGCTCCAACAGTAATTGGCAGGGCGCCCGATGGAACTTCCTTGCCGGTGACAGCTTTTATCAATTGTTTTTCACCGCCCTGCGGATATTTAACCTTCAGCGCAGTAACGCTTATTTCATTATATTCTTTGCATTTTCCTGAAAGCAGTTGAATGGCATCCCGCTTGTTGTTTTCAATTCCAACCACTGCCTTTTCCACACCCAGCGCTTTCATCAGCAATTTTGTTCCGGTCAGAATTTCATCTGCCTTTTCCAACATCAGCCGGTGGTCGGAAGTCAGGTAGGGTTCACACTCCACACCATTGATTAAAAGCACATTGGGCGTCATTCCTTTGGGTGGTACAAGTTTTACATGGGTAGGAAAAGTTGCTCCTCCCAATCCTACAATTCCGGCTTCCTGAATTTTACTGATGATTTCCTTGCCTTCAAGGTTGAATTCTTTTACAAGGTTTTCGGAGCGGTCAATCTCTTCTATCCACTCATCGCCGTCAACATCAATAAACACACCCTGTTTGGGATAGCCTGAACTGTCGGCTGAAAAATCGACCTTTTTTACTTTTCCTGAAACCGATGAATGAATGTTGGTGGAAACAAAGCTGCTGCTTTTGGCAATCAACTGCCCCACTTTTACCTCGTCGCCCCGCTTTACAACCGGTGTAGCCGGAGCGCCAATGTGCTGGGCAACCGGAATAAATACCGATTTGGAAAGCGGCAAATCTTCAATAGGTTTGTCGGCAGATAATTTATTATCGGGTGGATGCACCCCGCCAAGTTTGAACGTTTTTAACATTCTGGTTTTATTTTGCGGTACTACTCTCTTCTTTTTCTTCTTTCTTTACTTTACGTGGTGGAAAGTTAAACTCCTGGATGGCATTTGTAGGACAAACCGGCACGCATTTGCGGCACAGTTTACATTTATCTGAATCGATGTAAGCCAGGTTATTTTCCAGCGTGATGGCATCGAACGGGCATTCTTTTACACATTTTCCACATCCGATGCAGGCCACTTTGCAGGCTTTGCGTGCAACGCCGCCTTTGTCCTCGTTCATGCATGAAACTACCACCTTGCGGTATTTTGGAAATTTCTTCCTCAGTTCGATCAAATCCCTCGGGCAAGCTTCAACGCAGGCGCCGCAGGCTACGCAGTTTTCATCAATAATACGTGGTATTCCAAGCTCAGGGCGCATTTCAATGGCATTGAAATCGCATGAATCGTAACAGTCCCCATGTCCCAAACAACCAAACTGGCAATCGGTATCGCCTTTATAAAGCGATGCTTCAATGGCACAGGTAGAAGCGCCGTCGAAATTACTCGTCCGGGGCCGGTGATCGCAGGTTCCGTTACAACGGATAAAGGCGATACGCGGATCTTTTTGAACGGCTTCAAGACCTAAAATCTCCGCCATTTTATTCATTGTCTCATTTCCACCAACCGGACAATACAAATCATCCAGCTTATCTGATTTTACCGCTGCTTCGGCAAAAGCCCGGCAACCTGCAAAACCACACCCCCCGCAATTGGCCGCAGGCAAAATTTCTTCTACCTCATCAATCCTCGGATCTTCAACAACCCTAAATTTCCGGGCTGCAAAAAACAGGATAACTGCTGCCGAGGTTCCAATTACACTCAGCGTAGCTATTGTGTATATAATTGTAATACTCATAAACTAACTGGTTTCTTCCACTTCGAATTTGAACACTTTTTTTAAATTATCACGAAAAAAATATAATGTTATATAGTATGGAATTAAAATTCCGAGCGACAACAAACCTGAGAACCCCTCTTTACCTGTGACCGAGGAAGCGATAACAAGCGTAAATAAAACCAGTAAAAAGGGCAAAACATACCCGTAAAAAAGCGCTTTAAATCCCTGTGCTTCTTTTAAAAGAACGGTAATCTCCTCGCCCGGAGAATAATTTTTCCCGTTTGGAATAATGTCGATTTCTTTTTCCTGTACATCGGAAATTGTGCAGGCCCCTTTTGCATGACAGGCAGAACAGGCAGACTGGTTCATTATCGACACAACAAGCGAGCTGGATGTCGCCTCTTTTACCAATGCTTTATGTTTGATTATTGTCTTCGTGATTTCCGTATTTTGCTATTTACAGTTTGCAAATTTATACTTTT
Organism: uncultured Tangfeifania sp.; assembly: GCA_964443035.1. Lineage (GTDB taxonomy): Bacteria > Bacteroidota > Bacteroidia > Bacteroidales > Prolixibacteraceae > Tangfeifania. The sequence continues at coordinate 3,004 of CAYUBV010000119.1, read as the reverse complement.
ATTCAAACTCAGACATGCCAAATTTCAGTTTTTATTGAAAATCCATAATTTAGAAAAAGTCTAATTTAGTCCTCATCTTCCGAATTTAATCCGGATTCGACTTCTTCCCTGATCGACTCAACATCCCATGCACAATCAGCATCGTGAATTGAATAATCTTTCTCGGCCTGCAATGTTTCAGACATCTGTTCCGAAAAGCGCCTTGCTTCCTGTATGAAATGGGTTTCCCCGGCTTTCCAGTGATCATACAACCCGGAGAAAATTTCATCCTCATGATGTTTAAAAATCCGCGATGAGCGGTAGGCTTCATACCTCGTAAAACCTAAATGCTCCAGTGCTTTTGAACCCAGCTCCAGCCCAGAGTTAAAAACTTCGCGCTGAACAGTTTTCACACCAAGTTTAAAAAATTCAAATGCATGAAAAATATCTTTGGCACGGGCAAGAATTTTAATATGCGGATACTTTTGGCGAATGAACTGAGCAATTTTGAGAGCATTGTCGTATTCGGCCATACTCAAAATTAGCAACCGGGCATTTGCTATTCCGGCCTTTTCAAGTACCTGGGGCCGGGTAACATCTCCGTAATAAAGTTTAAATCCGAATTTCCGAAAGACCTCGACATTTGCAGGATTATTGTCGATAATAGTTACATTAAAATTATTGGCAAGCAGCATTCTGCCAACCACCAATCCAAACCGGCCAAAACCCGCAATTATAATCGGATTTTCAGATTCCTCCACCGTGTCGTACTCGAGCCGGTTCTGCCATTTGGCCAGAATCGGACTGACGGCTTTATCGTTAAAAAGCAGCAGTAACGGAGAAACAGCCATTGAAAGTGTAACAATCAGTAAAAGTAAACCGGAAGTTTGTGCATCGAAAAGCTGGCTCTGTTTTGAAAATGAAATCAACACAAAACTGAATTCGCTCGATTGTGCCAGCAAAAAAGCAAATAAAAATTCGTAACCTTTACGCAACCTGAAAAATCTTCCCAATACCAGCAACACTATAAACTTCAGCACAACAAGGAGAACGACAAACCCGATTATGGTAGCAGGATCTTCCACAAAAAGATAGAAATTAATACTTGCTCCTACCGAAATAAAAAACAGGCCGAGCAGTAATCCTTTAAACGGATCGATTGTAGTTTCCAGCTCGTGGCGGTATTCGCTGTTGGCAAGCACCACACCGGCAAGGAATGTTCCCAGCGCAGGTGAAAGCCCCACTGCATCCATTCCCAGCGCAATGCCAATAACCAAAAGCAATGCCATTGCAGTAAAAATTTCATGCAAATTCGTTTCGGCAATAAACCTGAAAATGTATTTTGAAACAAAACGTCCGATAAGAATAATAAATGTGAGTGCACCAATAATAAACAAAAGTTGCGCCCAGCCGGGCAAAGAAGCAACAAAAGAAACCTTTTCCATTCCGGCTTCATCTATAGTTATATCGGTATTAAAACTTGCAAGCAACGGAATTAATGCAAAAATGGGAACAACCATGATATCCTGAAAAAGAAGCACAGAAAATGCCGAACGTCCCGCAACATTTTTGAGCAACCCTTTTTCGGTAAGTGTTTGCAAAACAATAGCCGTTGACGACAAGGCAAGAATCAGCCCGATTCCAATGGCTTTATTCATCTGAAAATTAAAAACAAGGGCAGCGGCGGCAATAAAAATTGCTGTAAATAATACCTGCAACCCTCCCAATCCGAAAATGGAACGCCGCATTTTCCACAACAACGAAGGCTCCAGTTCGAGGCCAATAACGAACAGCATAAGTACAACACCGAATTCAGCAAAATGCATTACCTCGCCGGCCCCGCTGCCGCCCACAAGACCGAGCACAAATGGTCCGATTACAATGCCTGCCAAAAGGTAACCAAGCACCGACACCAGCCCCAGTTTTTTGGCCAGCGGAACAGAAATAACTGCCGCCAAAAGATAAATTAATGCCTGAAAGAAAAAATCCTGGTTATACATATAAATCAATTATATCGTTAAGGTATTCGGTATTTGCTAAATCCTCATCGCTCAACTTATTATCGCGAAGCAACTCAACTGCCCGGCGGTATTTCCGTCCGTATTCCTCAATTTTCTGTTTTTCGATGAAATGCGAACCATGCACCACAAAAGGCGGTAAATATTCCATGCGGCATAAATTAACCGATTGGCGGTAAGGCACCAGAAACTGGTTGATGGTGTATTTATTCCGCCCCTCGATGGAATAAACATCCATTCCGCCACCGGTAGAAATTACCGATAACACTTTTTTGCCCTCTAACGAACGGCCATGTATGCCATAAGCAAAGCCATGTTCCAGTACCAGATCCATCCATTCTTTTAGCAGAGCGGGTGCACTGTACCAGTAAAACGGATGATGCCAGATTATTATATCATGATCGAGCAACAGTTTCTGTTCTTTTTGAATGTCAATAAAAAAATCGGGGTAGCTTTCATATAATTCATGAAAGGTAACACCATCCAGATTTTTAACAGCATCGACCAGTACCTTATTGATTCTTGATTTATGAAATGCCGGATGGGCAAACAATATGAGTATCTTATTCATCTTATAATTCTATATTTAGCCCAAAAGATACATTTATTTTTTAAATTCAGATTTCAACTCTCCATTAACATTTCACAATAATTATTTCTGATAAATTCTGCCAGCAAATTAACAACATGGTGGCTTTTGCACATGATGCCCCAAACTGAAAAATCCGAAGAACTAAAAAAAAGGGCTTTTACGGTAAATTTTAGAATAATTGTCACAAATAATCAAAATCACAAATAATTATTTACCAGACATTTAAATTTTAATTTCTTTTAAACTTGCTTAATAATTTGCAAAAACCACTGGTTACATATAAATTTGAAGTGTAAGAAAAAGAGTTCTTTGATTGGAATAAGATATTATCCGCATTGATTCAACTTTTGGTAAACTCAACAGAACATTTTAAACCGAGTCAGCTCAACGGTTGTAAAAACAGGCCTTGTAGTCC
>CAYUBV010000118.1:0-8105 GCA_964443035.1 uncultured Tangfeifania sp. | reverse complement strand
CCCTAAGATTCAAAAAAAAGCCAACTGTTTCAAATTATGGATGCTTTTTTTGAGTTAAAATCTTTTTAAATGCGGCAGGAGTTTTTTATTAAAGCAATAAATGCATCTTGATCTGTATTAGAGAAATTGATTTTTCAGTTTGTGTTTTTTTGTGTTTTCACGCAACCCTATTCAAGGCAGTTGCATCTTACCTCCGAACTTTGGCTTTGTTAAGGAATAAGTCTGAATGGTCAAGTTGTTTCGTATCAAAGCCTTTAATCCAATACTATGAAAAAATTGCGTCTGTGTTTAATTGCCGTGCTTCTGACTTTTTCTGTTTTTGCACAAACTGAAAAAGGAGTTGTACACCTTAAAAACGGCACTATTCTAAAAGGTCGTTACCTCTATTTCGATAATTCGGAAAAGATAAAAGTTGAATCCGCCGGAAATATCTGGGTTTTTCCTGTTGACGAACTCGATACGGTGATAAACAGCAGGGATGCGCGAAATCAGAAAATGCAGGAAGAGTTTATTGCCCGGAAATTCTTTGTTCATGCCGAACTTGGCGTGCTTGCCGGAAATTCAGAAAACAGCCAGTCGGCGCCGTTGAGTGTTACCGGTTCGGTGAATTATTCTGTGCTGCCAAAATTTTCGGCCGGAGCCGGAATTGGAGTTGAATTTCTGAAAGAATCCTACCTGCCGGTATTTCTGAACCTGGAATATAAATTCCGGGAATCGGCTTCCTCTCCTTATCTTTTTTTGAAAGGCGGTTACCAGGTACCACTTGAAGATTCGCGCGAAATTTATTACGACGTTTATTCTTCAAGCAGTTTCTGGCCGGGACCTACACCCGATTATGAAACCCTTGATCCGAAAGGAGGCGTTCTGTTCAATCCGGGGATTGGATACCAATCCATGTTCTCGCCCGGATTTGGCATGTCGGTGGCGTTTGGTTACCAGTTTCACAGGTTGCATTACGAAGGCGAAAATGACTATGGCCTCGACATCGATTACAACCGGCTCTCCATAAAAATCGGAATCTTATTCAACTAAAAAATGCGAACTATGAAAACAATCAGAAATATATTTGCGCTTGTTATTCTCACCTTTGCATTCAGCGCGTGCCTCGATGAATATACCGAGGTATTTATTGCCAACGCACCTGTTTACATGACCTACGAAGAGCTGCGTGATGCAGTAGAAATTACTGCTCCGCGCGACCTCAAAAATCCCGGTAAAATTTACTTTAAAGACGGTCATCTTTTTGTGAATGAAGAACTGAAAGGCGTGCACATTATCGACAACCGCAATCCTGAAAACCCTGAAAACATTGGTTTTATTGAAATTCCGGGGAACGTGGATATTGCCATCAAGGAAAATATTTTGTATGCCGACAGTTACATCGATTTGGTAGCCATCGATATTTCGGATATCAGCAATCCGGAGGAGGTGCACCGCGAAAAGGACATTTTTCCATACACCACACCACCTCCTGCCGAAGAAGATTACCGGATTGCCAAAGTAGATGAGGATCTGGGGGTAGTTATCGACTGGGAAATTAAAAAGGTACGCCAGGAGATGGAATACCGTTACTATCCAATTTATTACGGATTTGCCCGCTCAGATATGGCCATGAACGAAGCGTCTTTCAGCGGAGCTGCACCACAGGCCGGCAGCACTTTCGGAATTGGCGGTTCAATGGCCCGTTTTGGTTTGTACAACGATTATTTGTATGCAGTGGATCATTCCACACTTTATCTGTTCGATGTGAAAGTTTCTGAAAGTCCCGGCAGTATTGGAACGCAGAATGTAGGCTGGAATGTGGAAACCATGTTTATTTACGACGGGCACATGTTTTTTGGCACCCAAACCGGCATGTTGATTTACAGCCTGAATGTTGCTACTGTTCCTGAATATATCGGTCAGTTCCGGCATGTGACCAGTTGCGATCCGGTGGTTATTTCCGATGGTTATGCTTACGTTACTTTGCGAGGCGGTAACCAGTGTGGCAGCAATGTAAACCGGCTCGATATTCTGGAGCTGTCAGACGACTACACAAACAATACCCTGCTGGCATCCTATCCGCTCAGCGGGCCTTACGGGCTGGGTATCGACGATGAAATTTTATTTGTATGCGATGGCGATGCTGGTCTGAAAGTTTACGATGTAGCAGATAAACTGCACATCGACGACCACATGCTGGCCCGTTTTTCAAATATCAATACCTACGATGTGATTCCTGTGAACGGTTACCTGTTTATGATTGGGGACGATGGCTTTTACCAGTATGACTACTCCGATTTAAACGATATTCGCCAGGTGAGTTTTATCCCGGTGAAAAACGATGAATAATCAATCAATCCGGCAATTGCCGCTTTTTATCTAACCAATCCGAAACCCTGGGGGAGCATAAGCTTTCCCGGGGTTTTCTTTATTGTTACTTCTCAGAAGTACGTTCGCGTTCTTCAGGATTGTCGCCCGATTCCAAATCACGTTCTTTTTTTCCGGTTTCATGACCTTTGGTAGTTTCCGAACTTTTTTCTCTTTCTTCAGGATTATCACCCGATTCCAAATCCCGTTTTTCTTTTTCTTTGTCTGTCATATCTTTTCTTTTTAAATGTTTGCACATTGAATTGCAACAAACATTCTGTAATCCTATTATCCGGCAGGTAAATATTTTACCTGCTTTTGATGTTCCCGTTTATTCAGTGATTTTTAGCGACTTTTAAAAATCTGGTTTTTCAGAAAAATCCCAGGCTTCAACATTTCCTGCAGATGAATTCAGCATTTCGTGTTGTGGAATTTTTTTGAATAAGGGGAATAAATTCCACACCGGACTCGACTGTCTTTTTTATATAAACAGGTTGATTAAGGCGTTTTTCAGGTCTGCCTGATTGAAATTTGTTTCAAAGGCACATATTTTGAAAACAAAAAGCATAATCAATGAAAATCCAATACAAATGAAACGTACAGTTAAAAAGATTGAAGGTCATGATTTTATAGTTGAAATGAATTTGCCGGAAAAAGGCAAACCCCCGGTTTTCGATGCTGATTTGGTTTGCATTGTTTCGCCGCCTTACCAGTTGGGTGACGCTTCCAGGTTTGTTCCGGTACTTGAAGGCATGCTCGGGCAGGCAATGCTCGAAGTCGATACAAATTATAAATTGAAAATACGAAAATCGCAGGTTGTTAAACCCGGTAAAATTGTGTTGAAAAATCAGTTTGAGTTGGAAAAATAAAGCCGCTGTTTTTTTAAACGGTTTATGTTTTAAGGTTTTTGTTATTCAGAATTTTTAAAATGTCGCTGTACAATTTATCCGGATCGAAAGGTTTTACCATTTTTCCGGTGAACAGTCCTTTTTTTACCGCCCTGGTTACGCTTTCGGTAACATCGGCGGTGAGGGCATAAATGGGCTTGTTTTTATAATTTTTCATTGTACGCAAAACTTTCGTGGCATCGTACCCATCCATAACGGGCATGTGCACATCTATCAATACAATGTGGTAATCGTTTTTCTCTGCCAGTTTTACGGCTTCTTCACCGTTGAGTGCTTCATCGTGCTTAATTCCCCACATGGTGAGCATCTGGCTGAGCATCGTCCGGCTGAATTCATCGTCTTCCACAATCAGAATCCGTATATCCTCCAAATTCATTTCACCCTGTTTTTCTTCTTCCGGTTCTTTTTCGGCCTCCGGTATTTTCTTTGCTTCCTCCACAGGCAGTACAAACCAGAATTGCGAACCTTTGCCCGGTTTGCTTTCCACCTCTATTTCGCTGCCCATAATTTTGAGATACATTTTTACAATGGAGAGTCCGAGACCGGTTCCTTTGTATTGTTTAACCGTTGAATGATCGGCCTGGCTGAATTCATTGAAAATTTCTTCCAGTTGTTTCTTTTTGACTCCGATACCGGTGTCGCTCACCGAGAATTTAAGCCACAGTTTTTTGTTTTCCCGGCGGTTCAGTTTTACCTCCACTTTTACTCCGCCTTTATCCGTAAATTTGATGGCGTTGTTTACCAGGTTGTTCAAAATATGCATCAGCTTTGGTTCATCAGCCATCACCTGTTCCGGGACACTTTCATCGACATGTGTTTGCAGCCCGATGTTTTTTTCTGTTGCCATTGGTTGATGCAAAACGGCCAATTCGTCGATGCATTTGCGGAGTATAATTGGTCTGGGTTTGATTTCCCATTTCCCCGCCTTCAACTTGCTGTAATCGAGTATATCGTTTATCAGTTGATGCAGGTTTTCGGCTGCAGTTTTCAGGGTTGCCAGGTTTGCGGCCTGCTGTTGGTTGTGTGGTTGCTCCTGCAGCAAGTGTACCAGTCCTACCACCGAATTTAGCGGAGTACGTATTTCGTGGCTCATGTGCGCCAGGAATTCCTCTTTGATTTTTGCCGCTTTTTCGGCAGCGTCTTTGGCTTTTTTTAGTTCCTGTTCAGCATGTTTTCGTTCGGTAATATCATAATTGATTCCAATCATTTTCCGGGTGCCGTCTTTTACTATTTTTCCCTGAACAAAAATCCAGCGTTCTTCTCCGTCTTTCAGAACCCGGTATTCCTTGCTGAAATCACTTTTTTCTTCCCAGGCCTTTTTCACCGCTTTTTTTATTACCTGCCGATCTGCCGGATGCATTTTTTCATAAATTTCAGCAATATTTATATTTTGAGCCCCTCCCTGAATGCCGAAAATCTGTGCATTGTTTTCATCTATAAATATTTTTTCATCGTTAAACTCACGCATCCACGAACCCATTTCCATTGCATCGAGTGTAAGGCGCAGGCGTTCTTCGTTCTCCCCGAGTGCCTGTTCGGCTTTTTTCTTATCTGAAATATCAAAACAATATTCAACAAAAGTGCCGTTGCCCAGCGAAGAGCCCGCAAACATCATCCATTTGCGTGTACCGTCTTTCATGAAATATTCTTTCTCGTACGGACCGATTTTGCCCGTTTTATCCAGTTTTTTCAATTGCTGCCGGCTGATACCGACAAATTCCTGGGGAGTAAAATCTTTCCATCCCGGTTTTTGTTCCACGAATTCTTCGCGGGTGTAGCCTGTCATTTTCAGAAATGAATCGCTGGCGTTTATCAGTTCGGCATCGTCAGTAAAATGCAGCACACCTACCTGATCCACATTCAACATTCGCTGCAACTGCACTTCATTCTGTTTCCTTTTGGTAATATCGCGGATACCGAGCAATATTAACTGAACATCGTCCAGGCGGCGGGCATTGATTAGTATGATCCGTTTCCCGATATTCTCGAATGTATGCTCCATTTCAAAATCATTGAAAACCTCGTTTTCCGGAAGCACATCCTCCAGCAGTTTGCGCAGGGCGGGAATATCCCACTGCCCGTTGCCCAAATCATAAATCATCCGGCCGGTAGTCTCCTTTTTGTTTACCTGAAAGTGATTGTAAAATTCTGCATTTGCACCTTTTACGGTTAAATCCGGATGCAGGATAAGCAAAGGTTCATGCAGCGTTTCCACTATGCTTTCTGCATAAATCCTGGATTTCTCTACATCCTCTTCTGCTTTTTTTCTTTCAGTAAAATCAATGAAAGTAATTACCACACCGTCTATTTTATCTTCCGAACTGCGGTAAGGCCGCAAACGGGTAAGATAAACATTTCCCTCACTGTCAGTGGTTTCTTTTTCAATGGATTGCAAATTTTTGAGTACCTTTTCGGCATCATCTTTCAGATTTTCGTAGCCCAGTTTGCTGGTGATATCGGAAATGGGCCGCCCACGGTCTTCGGGGCGGATATTGAACAGTTCGCTCAACCTGGAAGTATAGCGTTGAATCCGCATCTCCTTGTTGATAAAAAGTGTGGCAATATCGGTTGCTGTCAGCAGGTTTTGCAGGTCGTCGTGTACCTGGCTGAGTTCAGCCACCTTGTGCCGGTTTTCCTGATTCAGGGTAGTCAGTTCTTCATTTACCGATTGCAACTCCTCTTTGCTGGTTTCCAGCTCTTCCATGGTCGAGCGCAACTCTTCATTGGCACTCTGCAGTTCCTCGTTGGAGGCCTTCATCTCTTCGCGGCTGGTTTCGTATTCCTCGATAATCGCCTGCAATTGCTGGTCTTTATCGTGAAGTTCCGCTTCCAGTTCATCGTTGAGTTTGGCAAGGGTCGAATCTTTCGGTATTTCGTCTGTTTTTTCAACCGTTCGCTCGGGCAGGTCATATTCTTCAAACATCACAAAGATGACATTTTCCTGGTTGTCTTCTTCGATAATGCGTGCCGACAGAAATACCTGCCGTTTTTCTCCTTCTATAGAAAGGATTGCAGGCTTTGAGCGCACTGCTTTTTTCTTTTCCCTCGAGGCATGGATGATTGAACGCAACTCGAGCGCCAGTTCGTGCCTGACGAGCTTAAACGCATCGCGGCTGGGTTCTCCGCCCGGCATGCTGAGGTACCGCCCGGCAGTTTCCGAAATATGCAGCAATTGGTAATCGGGGCTGATTAAAAGGCTGGGTGGCGCGTAGCGTTCTACTGTTTTATGGTGGAGGGTGCCCATTGATATTGTATCTCCCTTTTCGTTGGTCACATTTTCAGGGAAATGGTTTTTTGTTTTGGGAAAAACCGGTAGCCGCGGTTCCGGGCTGTTCACATTTTTCCGGATATAAACAGAAAAATCTTTATTTTTTGTTTTGAATAAATCGGTATTTTCGAGGCTTTCAGAGGTTCCCAATACGAGGTATCCACCGGGTACCAGTGCATAATGCAATAATTCAAAAATATTTTTTTGCGTCTCCTTTTTCAGGTAGATCATAAGGTTGCGGCACATGATCAAATCGATGCGTGAAAAGGGCGGATCGGCCAGCAGGTTGTGCGGTGTAAAAATCACCATTTCCCTGATTTCCTTGCGGATGCGGTACCCGCCTTCCTGCCGGGTAAAAAACTGTTTCAGCCGTTCGGTGCTGATTTCTGTATTGATATCGCCGGGAAAATAACCTTCGCGGGCCTTTTTCAGTGAAGTTTCGTGTAAATCGGAGGCAAAAATCTGTATGTCGGGCGACGTTTCCATTTCCGATGCTGCTTCGTACAGCAACATGGCCAGTGAATAGGCTTCTTCGCCGGTGGCGCATCCAACCGACCAAACCCGAATCTGGCTTTCGCTTTTTCGGTTTTCAAAAAGTTTATGGATTACATGTTCTTCAAGGTATTCATATACTTCTTTATCTCTGAAAAAGTTGGTTACATTAATCAGAAAATCATCGGACAGTGCCCGCACTTCTTCCGGGTTTTTCCGCAAAAGTTCCAGGTAATCGGATAGCTGTTCTACCTGGTAGATTTGCATTCTTCGCTGCATCCGGCGCATGAGCGTAGCCAGTTTATAGCGTGTAAAATCGCGTCCGGTGCGGGCTTTTACCTGTGAAAAAACCCGCTGAATAAGTTTGGATTCCTCCTGGTCGAGGTCTTTCTCGTCTTCGGGCAGTTTAATGCGGGGTTCGGTTTTAATAAACCGCATCAGGTAATCGGCTATTTCATCCAGGGGCAGTACCAAATCCATCAGTCCGGTAGCAATTGCGCTTTGCGGCATTCCGTCGTATTCGGCTTCATTGGGATCCTGCACAATGGTGAGGCCGCCTTTTTCCTTAATTTCTTTCATCCCCAGTGTGCCGTCGGAGCCGGTACCGGTTAAAATAATCCCGATAGCACTGCCGTCGTGAGTTTTGGCCAGCGTGCGAAAGAAATGATCGATTGGCGCCCGGTCGATGCGTTTTTCTTCCAGTTCCGACAGACGCAGGTGCGTATCGATGGTACTCAGGTTTGATTTGGGTGGAATAACATAAACATGGTTGGGCTCGAGGTGCTGGGTTTGGGTTACCTGTGTAACGGGCATTTTAACGTGTGGCTGCAGCAATTCGGCCAGCATGCTTTTGTGCTCGGGCGAGAGATGAATCACCACTACATACGCCAGCCCGGAATCTTCGGGCACATGATGAAAAAACTCTTTTAGGGCATTTAACCCGCCTGCTGAGGCGCCGATGCCGACAATGGGTAATAAATCTTGTTTTTTTTCGTATTCTTTATTTTTTTCAGCAGCCTTTTTCATCGTTGTCAGGTTTTTTTCTGAATAGCGGACAATTTACAAAATATTGTTGCTCCTCCGAAAAA
>CAYUBV010000117.1:0-8122 GCA_964443035.1 uncultured Tangfeifania sp. | reverse complement strand
TCGTTAAAAGCTGCCGGTGAACCGGAGCATTCCAGTCCAATATCGAAACCTGCTACCATTCCGTGGCGTTCCATGGCTTCTTTGATGCTTTCTTTAGTAGGATCGATTACGCGGGTTGCCCCCATTTTCCGGGCCAGGCTGCGGCGGAATTTACTCAGGTCGGTGCCAATTACATTTCGGGCACCCGAAAAGCGGCAAATTGCTGCAGCCATTGCTCCAATGGGCCCGCCAATTCCGGTAATTAATACATCTTCGCCGAGTAAAGGAAACGAAAGCGCTGTGTGGGTTGCATTTCCCAGTGGATCCATGATTGACATGATTTCATCGGGAATGCTCACATCGACGTGTAAAACGTTTTTGTCGGGCACTGAAATGTATTCCGCAAAACCACCGTCGCGCTGCACGCCAATACCAACTGTGTGGTCGCAAATGTGCTGACGACCGCGACGACAATTGCGGCAAAATCCGCACGAAATGTGGCCTTCAACAGTCACCCTCTCCCCCACTTTTACACGGTCGACTTCTGAACCAACTTCCACCACTTCGCCCATGTATTCGTGGCCGATTGTAACCGGCGGTTTTATGGTTTGCTGCGCCCATTCGTCCCATTTGTAAATGTGCAAATCGGTGCCGCAAACCGCCGATTTTTTTATTTTGATTAATACATCGTTTGGTCTCACTTCCGGCATTGGAACATCTTCCATCCAAATGCCTTTTTCGGGTTTACTTTTTACCAGTGCCTTCACAGTATTGTCTTTTTTATTGTTTGTCTTTTTTCAATATGCAAAATAAAACATTTTTGTTCCTCAAAGAAGAACGAAAATCAGTCTTGTCGTTTTTATTATCGGGGCTAATCATAAGTCATTGAAAACCTGATTGTTTAATTGGATTCGCTTAGTAAATAGCGTTGCGAAATAAATCTTACCGGGTACCAGGAAGCAAGAAATCCGATAAAAATGACGATGCCAAAAATTATCAGAATATCTGAAAAAACGATTTGTACCGGATAAGAAGAAATAACAAATGAACCGGCTCCGAATTTTATCAGGTCAAATTCAATTTGCGCCCAGCTAATCAGCACGCCCAAAATTGTCCCGAGTAATGCTCCGAAAAATGAAATCATCCAGCCTTGGAAAAGGAAAATTCGACGAATGAGGGCTGAATTTGCCCCCATACTGCGCAAAATATAAAGGTCTTCTTTTTTGTCTATTATAAGCATTGTAAGGCTTCCCAGCATGTTGAAAGAGGCAATTATCAGAATAAAAACCAAAATAAGGTAGGCGGCCCATTTTTCCGATTGCATGGTTTTGTAAATCAAATCGTGTTGCTGGTATTTGTTTTTCACGTGAAACGATTCCCCTAAAACCGATTCGATTTCCCGTTGCAGTTTTTTTGAATTAACATCCGGGTCAATTCCCAGTTCAACCGCCGAAATCTCTCCTTTGCTTTCAAAAAGATCGGCTGCAAAATCGAATGGAACCAAAACATATTTCGAGTCGATCTCTTCCAAAACTGAAAAAACGCCCGACGGGAAAATATAGCCGTAGTTCAGTGCGCGTGAGGGATTCAGAGATGTTTGCCTGCCTCTTTTGGGCACAAAAAGCCGGATAGGATCGACAAACGTGAGCCCTATTCCAAGGTTATAAGCTACCCCTTGTCCCACTACCGCAAAATCTTCACCCTGTTCTTCGAGTAAATATTCGCCATCAACTATCAGCGTATCAATTTTTGTGTACTCCGGATAATTTTCAGGAACTCCCTTTATAACTGCTGCATATTGCTGTTCGTTGTATTTCAGCAATGCCACTTCTTCAATTACTTCGGCATAATGAACCACTCCCTGAAGGTTTTTCATTTCACGGAAACGTTCGTCGGATGTTGAAAACATTTTTCCTTCTTTTGAAGTGATTTTAAAATCGGGATCAAAATTGCTGAAAAACGTTGAAATCAGGCTGTTAAAACCATTGAAAACTGACAAAACAATTACCAGGGCCATTGTTCCCACAATTATTCCGGCCATCGAAATTCCCGAAATAATGTTGATGATATTCTGTTTCTTTTTCGAAACGAGGTATCGCTTTGCTATGAAAAGTGGTAAGTTCAAATTCTTTTTGTAAGAAACGTAAAAACCAGCGATTTATTGAAGCTATTTTCCAAGTAAATCATCGATGTGCCCGATGTAATCCAGGCTGTCGTCGATGTAAAATTCCAACTTCGGAATAATCCGGACGCTTTTGCCGATGCGGTGCCCCAGCTCTCCCCTGATTGTTTTGCTATTGCGCTTTATCTCTTCCAAAATTTCCTGTGAATATTCCGAAGGAAAAATACTGAGGTAGATGCGGGCAATTCCCATATCTTTGGTTACCCTCACAGTGGTAACAGAGATGAGTTTTCCATGGTATTTCGATTTGTTGAGCTGAAGCAAAATATCCGCTATTTCGCGCTGAACAAGCTTCGAAATTTTATTTTGTCTGGTACTAAACTGTTCCATAAACTGTTTTCTAAACCTTTAAATTTTGCCCAAAATTAAGGAAAATAGTTTAAAGCAGCAGCTTGTTGGCTTACTGGTCAGCGCAATGATTATGTGGTTGCCTGTCAGTTATTTTCTGAAACAAGAGCGGGAATGGCATTGCGGAGGTTTTCGTCGGGCTGTATTATGTTGTAGTTTTCCCAGAATTCAGGATCGTAGCCATCAATCATTTCCACAAAAATGTCGTTTTTCTTAATGGATTCTTTTCTCGGAAATCGTTTTAATTCAGTTGGCTGCATATCGGTAATCAGCAATTCAGAAACACTGTGAAACTCGGAATTAATCTTTTCTTTCCGGCTTTTTATTTTGAATTTAACCGAAGCCCTGACATTTGCCAGGTGCCATTTTCCCTGGTATTGCCGGTAGTTTACTTCGTATTCCACAAACGATGGCCGGGCTTTTACTCTGGCCGGTTTTCGTTTTATCAGAATGTTTGTGGCTTTACGCAGTCCTCTTTTGTCGAATCCGTAGCGGGCATGAACAACCGCAAATGTTTCACGGTGAACATACAATTCGCCTACAAAACCATGAAAATCGAGTCCTGAAACTGGTTTAAATTCAAGAACATAAACCGGATGCTTGTTGTACCACACTACTTTGCTGATGCGAAAATCATAAAATTGTTGAGTTTCTTCATCCAGAAAACTTTCTACCGTTTTTACCACATCGAGGCGGGTGATGGTAAACGGGCCACCCTGCAGCTTAAAATTTATCCATTTAAAAGGCTGAACATCCGGGCTTTGCCGGGCCTTTGCCAACCGCACCAAATCCGATCGGAAAGTGTTGACATAAGGTGCTTTCAGAATTTCCAATACCGCTTCCGAAACGTTAATGTAGTTGTCGTCCTGTTTTACTGTTTCGCGGTAAAAGGCCGACATCAGCCGGGGGTGGGCTGTGTAATTTTTAGCGAGATTGCCCCGGATATTTTCAAGCAGTTTTTCAGGAGTGGTTGAAGTTACCTTCACCTCACGGATTTTTATGGAAACCTGCTCCATTGGAATCAAATCTTCGTCGAGGAGCTGAAACGCCGGCAAAAATTGCTGTTTAAAACCCATACTTGAAATCACCAAAGTATCCTGAATGTAATCCGGATGCAGTTTCAGCAAAAATTCTCCGTCGGTATTGGTGATGGTTCCAATCGGTTTGTTAAAAACTGAAACCGAAGCATACGAAATGGGTTCTTCTTTTTTCTGATCGATAATTTTTCCGGTAAGGAAAAAGTATTTTACAGGAATTGTGTCGGCAACCATATGTAGCACCGAATCTTCCTGGGCTTCATTTTTAGTGATGATAACCTGGTTTTCGAGCTCCCTGAATCTGAATTCACGTGGATTAAAAATATTGGTTAAAACTGAATACAGTGATTTTTCAGTGGCCTGAACCGAGTATTTTTTTTCAGCCTGAATTTGGGCTGCATCATACGAGAAATAGACCCTGGCCTGCCAACTGATTTGATCCAAAATACTGCCAAGCGATTGGTTTTCGGCGTTAATGGAAACCCGGCGCTCAAATACAGAACCATCCTGTTGCTGTGCCCGTGTTCCGCAGGCAAGCAACAGGATGATAAACAGTATTTTAAATCTTTTCTGTGGCATTAAAACAGCTTTTTCAGCTCAAACGATGTTTTATATTCTTCTCCGTCGCGTAAAACTGTCACCCTGATTTTTTTGTTTTCGCGGCTTTGCAGCAACAGGTTGATGTCATTCAGTTCGAGCGAATGGTGGTTGCTCCAGTTCAGCGATAAAATCTGGTCATTTTCCTTCAACCCGGCAAAGTAAGCCGGCGAGTTCTCCCTGATATCGGTAATGGTAAAAATAGGCAACCCCGGCATAGGGTTGATAACTTCCATTCCGCTCATGTTGTAATTGAAATCATCTTTTACACGATGCGTAGGCCGCATGGTGAGACGGCTGTTACGGTAATCGATGGTTACGATAAACCGGCGTAAAATTTCAGCGCCAAGCGTTCCGTTGCGGTCATTTGATGAAATTAATTGCTCAATAAGTTCTGAGTTCGGATAAGCTACAATTGGCTTGGATAGAATCAGCGGACCCACCCAAATTCCGTCTATTCTTCCTTTGGCGCCGAATACACTTCCGTTTAGCCCTTTTCCCAAAAATGTTTGAATGTTTTTTTCAGGTAAGTCAATCCGGTCGTCTGATTTTTCAGAAAGCCATAATGCATCGCTGGCGCCTGTATCAATCAGCAGTTTTACAGGAACTTCCCTCTGATCGTCGGTAACGATGCTGGTGCGTACAAAGGGTTTGTTATTTTCAAGGTGCAGTGGTAAAATAATGTCTTTTCGCCTGTCGCGATACTTGTAATATTCTGGCTTGTACAGTGTAATTTTTTCACGTGGATAATCGATTTTTACGATGTAATCTTTGAAAAGATTAAATCCGATGAGTCCGTGCACCGGAATTCCCAGCATGTGCGAAATCTGAAAATTCTCATCGATAATCATTTGTACTTCCTGGTTACGGGCAGTTAACTCGTTTAATTTCATGGTATTATTGCCCGAGCGGTAGGCTGTAAGTTCATGGCCTTCGCCCAAACCTTTTACCTGAACAGGCATTAGATAGTTAAGGTTCAACTTATTAACAGAAGGCAACTCGGTAATAATCGGAAACCTTACTCCGGTATCGAGAATAAAATTCAGGGTATCTGATTCATTTATAGTAACAGGTATGATAATCAGATTACTGGCGGTTTTAAAATCAATTGTAAGTGATTCGTCTGTGGGATCATCAAAAAGAAAACCCCGGTTACTGGTTTGAAACTGGCGCGAATCCCTGTCGAAATCAATACTTTCATCGAGAGGCACATAGTCTCTTACAACCAAAATATTATCTTCAATTTCAAACAGAAGGTAAAAGTCTTTCATCAGCTTTTCGAGTACAAATTTCATGGGTTTGTTCGAAATATTCAGGTTTACCTTCTTATCGTCTATAATGTTGGCATTGTAGGAATAATCGAGGTTCAGGTATTTGCATAATTTTTCAATTACATCCGACAAAGGCTCCTCCTCTGCATAAATACTAATGTTTTGATCGAGCACCTGTTCCTTGTTTTCCTGTGCGGTTGAAGTACGGGGCACAAACAGAAGGACTGCCAAAAACAGTGCAACTGCAATTCCAAAATTCATTTTTATTGTTTTCATTTCCTTGAAGCTTTAATTGTTATTGTTTATTTTTTTCGCAAGTATATATTTATTGTTTTCATGGCTTAAACTGAGATCAAACGTCAATTCAACCACGTTCAGAACAAAATCAACCGGTTTTTTTTCAAATTCGGCTGTGAGCAGCATTTCATTTATTTCTTCATTTTCCACCTCAATATTAATATGATAAACTTTTTTAAGGTGGCCGATTACCTGTTTCATCGGTGTTTCTTCAAAAACCAGGTTGCGGGTTTTCCATGCCAGGTAATTGCTGTCGGTATTCCGGCTTTTTTGCAGTTTGTTCTCTTTTTCCCGGAGTGTTCCCTTCTCTCCATCTGTAAGAAAAATTTGCTCCGGTTCCTCAATTGAATCATTTTGTTTGCACGAAACCTGCACCTTTCCTGTCTCTACCACCACTTCAACTTTATCGTTTTCCGGGTAGGCCGAAACATTGAATGACGTTCCCAGCACTTTCACCTGTGCTTCTCCGGCATTAATTATAAAAGGCTTTTCCGGATTTGGTTTTACATCGAAAAAGGCCTCTCCCGTAATGGTTACTTCCCTTATTTCCCCTTTAAAATGTTTTGGGAAAATGATTTTTGAATGGCTGTTCAGTGTTACTACCGAACCATCGGGAAGTATGTATTCATTTGTATTTTCGGGATTATTGGCAACTTCAGTGGTATAAATTTCCTGCAATGGATTCTGAAAGCCAATAAAATATCCCACAGCTCCCAACATTAAAGCAACCAATATTATAGCAGCATATTTGTAGAAAGTTTTCAGTCCGTTTTTTCTGAAATTTAGCTGCCGGATAACTTCGGGCTGGGCTGGCTTCATTTTTTCTGCCACTTTATTCCATGCTGTTTCCGAATCATAATTTTTCAGTCTGTAAACAGCATCGGATTGCTCGAGCATCAGCCTGATTTTATCCAGTTCCTGCCGGTTTTCGCCCGATTGGCTGGCCCATCTTTCCACTTGTTCGGTTTCGGCAGCATTGGTTTCGTGGCTCAGGTATTTACCAAGCATTTCCCAATCCGGCCTTTCTGTTAAATTGTTCTTATTCATTGTTTTATGAATGTAAATTTAATTTTTAATCCTCCGTTTTTTTTAAATATAAACGTGTAAATTATATATTTAATGTTTACATTTTTGTTGCATCTTCATTTTAAAGACAACTGTAAACTGAAAAACCCTGAACCGGGGTTCAGAAAAAGATTAAAAATTGATAAGGATAAATGATGTGAATTGTTTCAATTTGTCGCGTAAGGTTTTAATTGCCAGTCCCATGTGTGTTTCTACTGTTTTAATGGAGATATCTAATTTTTCAGCAATTTCGCGGTATTTCAGGCCTTCTTCGCGACTGAGTCTGAATATTTCCTGTCGTTTTTCAGGCATTGATTTAATACTTTCTTCAATTTTGTGAAGCAGTTCCGATTCAATAAAACCAGTATCATCCGGTGTGTTTTGTTCTGCTTCGGACAGGAGTTCTTCGGCATACCGGGTTTCAATTTTTTTGTGCTGAAGGAAATTCAGGGACCTGTTTTTTACTGAACGGAAAAGATAATTTTTTACTGAAGTTGCAATTACAATGCGTTTTCTGTTTTCCCAGAGCCTTACAAATATATCCTGGACGATTTCTTCGGCTTCGGCCTGGTTTCGCACGTAATGCTCTGCAAACAGGCACAAATGGCTGTAATAGGTGTGAAACAGCCTCTCAAAAGCTTTCTCATCGCCTTTTTTTATTTTTTCAAACAGAATATGTTCCTCATGGCTTTTCATTAAAATCTGCCGTTTTTACCAGATGACTAATGTACTAAAAACGGGATGATTTTCGGAATGCACCAGCAAAATTAAATGATGAAACCGGTGAGAAGGTGAATAACCAGAAAAATTCCGCCAACCACAATTGCAAGGGTAATTAAAACAGAGATGAAGGATGACGATTTGTAGTTTTGCCGGTTGATTTGCGTCTCCACTTTTTTGTACTGAAAAAAAGCGAAAAAGGCAAGTAGTACACCCAGCGCAACCATGCCGGTTCCGGTGATTGCCGAAAAACCTTCGGTGATGTTAATGTCGAGGTTTTTTAGTAAAACAGCTACTTCCTTCAGAAAAAGAGAGAATTTTACAACTACAAAACCAAGTCCCATCAGTGCAATCGATGTGCGGATCCACGCCAGGAAAGTACGTTCATTTGCGAGGTGTTCACGAAGTTTGGTATCACTTTTTTGTTCATTCATTTCATTGTGCTTTTGTTTATATTCGAAATAACCCAACAAATATAAATATTTGATTTTGTCAATTCCATTGAAATAGTTAGTTTTGCACACCATTTTTCCGTAACAGGAAAAGCCCGGATGGTCCCGAGTACTCGGGAGTAGACGCGCTTAAAAATTGAAAAGCCCGGATGGCGGCCCCGAAACTTCGGGGGG
>CAYUBV010000116.1:0-8123 GCA_964443035.1 uncultured Tangfeifania sp. | reverse complement strand
TTACTTCGAATTCGGCCCTGCCAAACCCGGTCATCGATTTTATCATGATGCAATTTATTTTTTGCGAATTTAATACAAAGTGGGAAGACGGAAGCCGGAAGACGGAAGTTTTCTTACAAAACGACTTTGGTTTATTCCGAATACCTTCATTTTATAACTCCCGAACCAATCAATTCATCGTTCAGGTACCAGGCAGCAAACTGTCCGGAGGTAATTCCCCGCTGTTCGTGTTCGAACAAAATGTAAGCTCCTTCCTCTTTCATGTGAATCGTTCCTTTTTCGAGCGGCTGCCGGTAACGGATTCGTAGATCAAACTCTTTTTTTTCGCCGGCATTCATTTTTAAATCCGGTCGAATCCAGTGAACATCTTCGGCTTCAATAAACAGTCCCGGCCGGAAAAGACCGGGGTGATCCTGACCTTCGCCCACGTAAACAATGTTTCGCTGCACATCGGTGCCAATCACAAAAAGCGGTTGCTGATGTCCGCCAATGTTCAGGCCTTTCCGCTGCCCGATGGTGTAAAAGTGGGCGCCCTGGTGCTGGCCAATCACCTCGCCGTTCCAGGGTTTGTAAGGAAACGGGAAACACAATTTCCGGTAGTTTTCCTCTTTTGTTTCAACCTGTTTTTTCTTTTCCATGAATTTTGCCGGAATTTCAATCACATTGCCGGTTTTGGGTTCAAGTTGCTGTTGCAGGAATGTTGGAAGATCTACTTTGCCAACAAAACAAATTCCCTGTGAATCCTTTCGCCCTGCAGTTGGCAGATTTTCCTTGCGCGCAATTTCCCGTACTTCGGGTTTGGTAAGATGCCCGACAGGGAAGAGCGCTTTTGAAAGTTGTTCCTGGTTGAGCTGGCACAGAAAATAACTCTGGTCTTTGTTGGTATCTTTTCCGGCAATCAGCCGGTAAAATTTTTTCCCATGCGTTTCGGTTTCTCCTTTTTGGCAATAATGGCCGGTGGCTACAAAATCGGCACCAAATTTCAGAGCTTCGACCATGAAAGTGTCGAACTTTATTTCGCGGTTGCAAAGCACATCGGGGTTGGGGGTGCGGCCGGCCTGGTATTCGGCAAACATGTAATCGACCACCCGCTTTTTGTAATCTTTGCTTAAATCGACAATGTGAAAAGGAATGTCCAGCTTTTTGGCTACCATTTCAGCGATGAGCGCATCTTCTTCCCAGGTGCAAGCGCTGGTAACTGCTCCCACGCGTTCGTGCCAGTTTACCATGAAAAGCGCTATCAAATCGTAGCCCTGCTGCTTTAGCAACCATGCTGCAACACTTGAATCAACTCCACCCGAAAGTCCTATAACTACCCGTTTCATGGGTGCAAAATTAGGAAGTAAAATGATAAATGTAAAAAGCTTGACTACGAATTGGTTATTTTTAATATTTGGGATATTTTTGGGGCCTGTGAAAATGATTTTCTGAACCATAATTTTTTAACACTCGATACAGAATGAAATTTAAAATATTTTTCCTCCTTTTCTTTTTTGCCGGCATCGTTTCTCAAATGAAGGCTGCCGATCCGCCCTTTTTACAACTGTTGAAAGATCAGTGGGTGGAAAAACAACTGGATTCCCTGACTTTTGAAGAAAGAGTTGCACAACTGATGATGGTTACGGTTTACCCGAATCAGAATGAAGGCGCAAAAAATGAAATGATTGAGCTGATCAAAAAACATCGGCCCGGAGGCATTTTAGTGATGCAGGGCAACCCGACAAAAACCACACGCTGGATCAATGAATTTCAGGAAAATACAAAGGTTCCCATGTTGGTTGCAGTGGATGGCGAATGGGGTTTGTCCATGCGAATTGACAGCACCATCAGGTACCCGTATGCACAGGCGCTTGGTGCCGTTCAGGATTCATCCTTCATTTACCAGATGGGGCGCGACATGGGTTACCAGATGAAGGAGATGGGCATCCACATCAACTTTGCGCCGGTGGCCGATGTGAATACCAATCCGCAAAATCCGGTGATTAATTTCCGGTCGTTTGGCGAAGACAAAATAAATGTTTCGCAAAAAGCCTGGTACATTGCGTCAGGATTGCAGGATGCGGGAGTTGTGCCGGTTGCCAAACATTTTCCGGGGCACGGCGATACTGAAACCGATTCGCACCTGGCGCTTCCGTTAATCAGCCATTCGAAAGAGCGTCTTGATGAAGTAGAGAGTTTCCCGTTCCGTTACCTTGCTTCCCGCGGAATTACCGGAATTATGTCGGCGCACCTCAATGTTCCGGCGCTCGATGATTCAGGAACACCCTCCTCGCTTTCAGAAAAAATTATCAACGGTTATTTACGCGATGAAATTGGTTTTAACGGATTTGTGGTAACCGATGCCATAAATATGAAAGGCGTACAAACCGAAAGTGGCAGGGCTGAAGTGGAAGCACTGAAAGCCGGAAACGACATGATTGAGTTTGTACCCGACATTCAGAAAGCAATTGCGGAAGTGAAGGCAGCCGTTGCTGCCGGCGAAATTTCGATGAATGAAATTAATGAAAAATGCCGGCGCGTGCTGGCACTGAAAAGATGGGCCGGTCTTCATCTTTACGAGCCGGCAAAACCAGACGGATTAATCTCAAGACTGAACTCACCTTATTATGAAGTTACCAATCGCAAACTGATAAAAGGTGCGCTGACAGTTCTTCAAAACGATGAAATATTGCCCTTAGGGGATTTGGGAAAATATAAAATTGCTTCGGTGATGATTGGTTCCCGCTCGATAACTCCTTTCCAAAAAATGATGGACAAATACACGCAGGTCGATCATTTTTTTCTGGATGATAAGGCGGAGGAAAGGGAGCTGGCCAATCTTCGCAGCAAACTTAATAACTACAACCTCGTAATTGCCGGAGTCCGGGGAATTAACCTGTATCCTTCGGGGATGTATGGGACTACTGAAATTCAGCGGCGGGCGGTGGCTGACTTTGTAGCTGAAAATAAAACAATTGTAGCCTTTTTCGGGAATGCCTATGCGCTGAAGCATTTTGAAAATATCCATCATTCCGAAGGTTTAATTCTGGCTTATCAAAACAATCAACCGACCCAGGAACTAACCGCCCAGCTAATATTTGGAGCGTTTGATACAAGTGGTAAATTGCCTGTAACTGTGGATAAGCGTTTTAAGCTGAACGACGGGATTTCAGTAAATAATAACAGATCGCTGTCTTACACCATCCCCGAGGAACTTCAGATAAATTCTGCTGTGCTTCACCAAAAAATCGATTCAATCGCTCAAAAGGGAATAGATTCAGGCGCCTACCCGGGATGCCAGGTTTTAATTGCCAAAGAGGGGAATGTCATTTTTCATAAATGTTACGGTTTTCATACATACGATAAAGAGCAGGAAGTGGAACCGGATAATATTTACGACTGGGCATCTTTAACAAAAGTTACCGGTCCGCTGCCGCCGCTAATGAAACTGGTGGATGAAGGGAAGATTGATCCCGATGCTCCATTTAGCCGCTACTGGCCCGATTTTATTGGCACTAACAAAGAAAAAGTTACTGTGCGCGAAGTACTCGCCCACCAGGCACAATTTCAGTCCTGGATTCCATACTGGCAAATGACACTGGATGAAGACGGAAAATTAAGTACTGATGTTTTTAGAGATCATCCTACAGAAAATTTCGATGTCAGGATTTCAGAAGAGTTATTCATGAATCGAAATTTCAGAAAAATAATGTTCGATACAATTCGCAGTTCGGAGCTGTTACCCCGAAAACGCTATGTATATTCCGGGTTAAGTTTTTATTTATATCCGGACATCATTTCAAACCTTACCGGGCAGCCTTACGAAGAGTATTTTTATTCCAATTTCACAGAACCTTTGGGTGCTTATACGGTGACTTACAATGCCTACCGTCATTTCCCACTGGAAAGAATAATTCCGACCGAGACCGATGATTTTTTCAGAAATGAAAAGCTGCGTGGTTTTGTACACGACGAAGGCGCTGCAATGATGGGTGGCGTTTCCGGCAATGCCGGGCTTTTTGGGACTGCAAACGACCTTGCAAAAATTTTCCAGATGTACATTCAGAAAGGTTATTACGGCGGGAAACGTTATATTTCCGAACAAACAATGAATGAATTTACACGGATTCAGTATCCGGATGACGACAATCGCAGAGGACTGGGATTTGATAAACCTTACATCGATAATTATAAAAATAAGCTGGATGAAGCCTATCCGGCAGTAGATGCCAGCGAAAACAGTTTTGGACACAGCGGTTACACCGGTACGTTTGCCTGGGCTGATCCGGATAACGGATTGCTGTTTATTTTTATGTCGAACAGGGTTTACCCAACCCGAAACAACACCAAACTTTTTAGGTTGAATATAAGGCCGGCTATGCACCAGGCTATTTACGACTGCCTTCCCGTTCCTGAATTGGATCTCTTAAAAAAAGTTAATTACTGAGCGCGCGTACCGGCTCATTTTTACCTGTTAATGAACATTTTCAGGCTCAATTTCAGTGTTTTGTAAAACCTAACATTTTAATGCTAAAACACGTAAAATGTTAACGATTGAAAATCGAAGAAATAACTTAACGATTAAATTCGCATTATTTAATTATTAATTTTATTTTTACAGTATCACAGACGTATTTTTATAATAGAAGTAGAACAAAATAAAAAATTTTAGCATTATGGAGCGTAAAATAACATTCAATGAGCTGCGTAAAATCAAAGACAGCTTACCTGACGGTTCAATTAAAAAAATGGCGCAAGAATTTGAACTATCAGAAGAAACCGTCAGGAATTATTTTGGAGGCGCTAATTACACCAACGGTAAAGCAGTTGGAATCCACATGGAACCCGGTCCAAACGGAGGAATCGTCCTTCTCGACGACACAAAAATTCTGGAAAGAGCCCAGGAATTAGCAGAAAAAGAAACAGTTTAAAAGAAATTAAAACATATTAAATTTTAACTGCCCCGCGGTAAAAGGGCAGTTTTTTTATACACATTTTTAAATCTATTCCACTAACCATGAAAAATTTATATTTACTCTTAATTGCAACTTCCTTTCTCTGGTTTTCATCGTGCAATACAGGTGAACCCTGGCAATCGCTTTTTAATGGCGAAGATTTAACTGGCTGGGACACCTGGGTTGGCCCAATCGAAGAAGATGGCGAACCAATAGGGTTAAACAAAGATCCGCTAAATCTTTTTTCTGTAGTTGATTTGGATGGCGAAAAGGTTATCCGGATATCAGGAGAAGTAAACGCTTCACTGGCAACGCAGGAAGAATTTGAAAATTACCATCTGATTATGGAGTTTAAATGGGGAGATGAAGTGTTTACAAGATACAATTCAGGTCTTCTCTATCACAGCTACGGAGAGTTTGGCGAGGGGCTCGGTGTTTGGATGAGTTCGCATGAATTGCAACTTTGGACCGAACATATTGGCGATTCCTACCGCATGGGGAAATCGTATTGCGAAATTCCGATGGTTCAAAATGAAGACGACCAGTATGTGTACTCTCCGGGCGCTGAAAAAATACCATCTGTACCTGATACGCCCACCCGAATTGTTGCAAAAAATGCTGACTACGAAAATCCAATGGGAGAATGGAATACAGTTGAAATTTATTGCTTCGACAGAACGTCGGTACACGTAGTCAATGGAAATGTTAACATGGTGAATTACAATTCAGGCAAATATTTGGGCGAAAATAACATCGAGCCACTCACAAAAGGTAAAATACAGTTGCAGTCGGAAGGCGGAGAGTTGTTTGTAAGATCCATAGGGGTGAAACCTATTGAAGAAATTCCCGCTGAAATGTTGCCGTAAATCAGAATGATTTCGGGTTTGAAAATCCGTTTCTGTAAACCTTGCAGGAACGGATTTTTTATGCGCTGAAAATTTTATCCATTAACTGTGTGATTGCGAATGTTAAATTGTGAATTATACTTCATATCTTTTTTTGAATTAAATGGAAGAAAAGTGTATTCTTGCACTTAATTTTTTTTAATCGTTTCGAAATGGCTGATAAATCCTTCCGCGAGCAATTAACCCCAAAAAACACCATCCTCGGAATCCAGTTTTTATTTGTAGCTTTTGGAGCCACAGTTTTGGTCCCGCTTTTGGTGGGCATCGATCCTTCGGTAGCGCTGTTTACCGCAGGTATCGGCACATTGATTTTTCACCTGGTTACCAAAGGAAAAGTTCCCGTGTTTTTGGGCAGCAGTTTTGCATTTATTGCCCCCATTATTGAGGCTACCAAATTGTATGGCTGGCCGGGAACACTTTCCGGAATTATTGCCGTTGGGTTGGTTTACGGTATTGTTTCCATGGTGGTTAAAGCACGTGGTGTCACCTTTGTAGAGCGGCTTTTTCCGCCGGTTGTGGTTGGCCCGGTAATTATGATAATCGGTTTATCGCTGGCTTCGGCTGCTGTTGACATGGCAAAATCAGACTGGTCTTTGGCGGTTATTGCTTTGCTGACAGCGATTATCGTGGTGATTTTTGGAAAAGGCATGGCTAAACTGATTCCCATTTTTATTGCCATAATTGTGGGTTACCTGGCCGCGGTGGTTTGGGGAAAAGTAGATTTCACAGCCATTAAGGAATCTACGTGGTTTATGTTGCCCGAATTTACTACACCAAAATTTCACTGGCAGGCTATATTGTATATGATTCCGGTGGCCATTGCACCTATAATTGAGCACGTGGGTGATATGTATGCCATAGGAGGTGTGTGCAAAAAAAACTTTATTGAAAAACCCGGCTTAAACCGAACATTACTGGGCGATGGAATTGCCACGGCTTTTGCCGGTTTTTTCGGAGGTGTACCAAATACTACCTATTCAGAAGTAACAGGCGCGATTACCCTCACCAAAATTACCAATCCGTTTGTGTTGCGCATTGCGGCAATTACAGCCATTTTGTTTGCATTTGTAGGCAAAATCAGTGGTTTCCTGAAAACCATTCCTCAATCGGTTTTGGGTGGAATTATGCTGTTGTTGTTTGGTATGATTGCTTCCATTGGAATCCGGTCGCTTGTGGATGCAAAAACTGATATGGGCGAAACCCGCAACCAGGTAATTGTTTCGGTAGTGTTAACCGTTGGAATTGGCGGGGCTATAATTCAGTACGGAACGTTCTCACTGGCCGGAATCGGGCTGGCAGCGCTGGTAGGAATTTTGCTGAATTTAATTTTGCCGAAAACGAAGAAGGAAGAATAGTTTTTTGCATTATTCACCAGGTGAACTCAAGTCAGCAGGTGAAGAAGAACTAAGGCGATTAGGATTACTGTTTTTCCGTAAGATATTTCCAAAACCTCCGGGGCATGTGCTGGCGTTGCAACCGGAGGTTTTTTCGTTCTTTTATGCTGATGTTTTTGAAATACGATTTCCAAAGTGTTTGATAAAATGCATCGCCTTCGTTCAGTACATTTTCACTCACCTGACCGGTTTTCCGGTTAATTTCATGGCTGGATAAAACCACTTCCTCCACTGTTTTTTTGTTGTAAAAAGCGCCGTAATTCCGTTTGAGGTCATAAAGAAGCCACTGCTGGTCGGCAAAACGTTTACGAAAATGATCAATGACCAGAGGCAAAACATCGTAAAGCGGTTCAATGCCGCAAAAGTAAAGCTCGTCTTTGGTTTGCTGAAACCGAACAAATTGCATCATGCGCATGGCCTCCTTTTTCACTTTTCGGGCAAATTGAATAATATCCAGCACATCCGGGTCGCCAAGGTCGGTTTCAATATTTCTTTCTTCGCTGAACAGCCGCCGGGCAAACCGCAGAATTTTCATTTCAATGCCTTTTTCTTCTGAAAGAAAAGCGTAATACAGCAAGTGCTTGTTTTTAGCCGAAAGTTTTTGCTGAATCCCTTTCCAAACCCGGGTGGCTTTACCTGAATCAGAGTCAATGTTTACCACTTCGGCAAACAGGTTCTCCGGTTGTTTCCCAACTGGTTGAATTTCATCGGGAAAATGTTTTCTTATGTACCCTTCAAAAATACAGGTGAGCAGGCCTTCAAACGTACCGTCGTAGTTGTAAATCAGCATAAATACAATGGTTTTTAAAGGCGATTAAGTTACCATTATTTTTTCCTATTTTTGCAACATTGTTGCATTTGAATTGTTGTTGCACTTGAAAATTTATTGC
>CAYUBV010000115.1:3320-8264 GCA_964443035.1 uncultured Tangfeifania sp. | reverse complement strand
GAAATAAAATATGCCGACATGAACCTGGTGAAGTTGCCTGATGAAGTGGACTTTGTAACCGCTGCCAGTCTCGGCTGCCGGTTTATAACTTCGTTTCGTGCAGTCGTCGACCAGGCCAAAGTTACCTCCGGGCAATGGGTGGCAGTGCATGGCTGCGGCGGAGTCGGACTGTCCGCCATTATGATTGCAGCGGCTGCCGGGGCTAATGTGGTAGCTATTGATATCGACGATGAAAAACTTGAATTTGCCAAAACGGTAGGAGCGCAGGCAGTTATCAACGCATCAAAAACGAAAGATATTCCGCAGGCTGTAAAAAATGCAACGGGTTTTGGTGCGCATGTTTCGCTCGATGCGCTGGGAAGTCAGGAAACCTGTTTCAATTCAGTAGCCTGCCTGCGCAAACGCGGAAAACACATCCAGGTGGGATTGATGGCCGGCAACCACCGCCATCCAAAAGTGCCGATGGACCGGGTGGTAGCCAACGAACTGGAAATTATCGGAAGTCACGGCATGCAGGCATTCCGCTACATTGAAATGTTTGAAATGATTCGCACCGGCAAACTGAAACCGCAGCAACTGGTGGGCAAAACCATTTCGCTGGATGAGGTCCCGCAGGCGCTGATGAGCATGGATAAATTTGAAAATGTGGGAGTGACGGTGATAAATGAATTTTGAGGTGCTGAGTTCATAAGGACGTCACCCTGAACTTGTTTCAGGGTCTGATTAATTTTAGATTTGTAATTTTGATTAATCAAATGCATGATGAAAGGTGGTTATGTTTATATAATGACCAATAAAAGCAGAACAACATTTTATATTGGTGTTACAAGTGATTTGAAAACAAGAATTGCCGATCATAAAAATGGGATTGGATCAAATTTTTCAACGAAATATTAATTAACAGACTTAGTTTATTATGAAGATTTTCCAGATATTTATCAGGCAATTGACCGCGAAAAACAATTGAAAAACTGGCACAGGCAATGGAAAGTGAATTTAATTCGTTCAGTTAATCCTGAATTGAATGATTTGTACTGGGAAATAAGATAATATTAAGATGCCGAAACAAGTTCGGCATGACGATTAAAATGGCACCACTATTCATTAGAACGTCACCCTGAACTTGTTTCAGGGTCTGAATTTAAAAATCAATATATATGGATAAACTTAACATTACTCTCGTTCAGCCCGACATCATTTGGGAAGACCCGCAGGTTAACCTGGAAAGATATACTGAAATGCTGGCTCCTGTTGAACAAACCGACGTAATTGTTTTGCCCGAAATGTTTACCACCGGTTTTTCAATGCAACCTGAAAAGCTGAAAGAAACAATGGACGGAACATCGGTTGAGTGGATGAAAAAGCTGGCAGTTGAAAAAGATGCTGCGATTACCGGCAGCCTGATAATCGAAGATGCCGGAAAAGTTTTCAACCGGCTGGTGTGGGTATTTCCCGACGGCAAACTCCAAATCTACGACAAGCGCCATCTTTTTACGATGGGAGAAGAAAACGAGCATTATTCGCCCGGCACCGAAAAACTGATTGTGGAATACAAAGGCTGGAGGGTTTGTCCGCTGGTTTGCTACGACTTGCGTTTTCCGGTGTGGAGCCGAAACACTGAAAATTACGATGTGCTGTTTTATGTTGCCAACTGGCCGGCAGTGCGTCATGAGGTTTGGAGAACACTGCTGCAGGCACGTGCCATCGAAAACCAGGCGTATTGCATTGGAGTCAATCGTATCGGGAAAGATGGCTCCGGCCTGGAATACAACGGCGATTCATGTTTGATTGATGCCCGGGGAAATGCCCGGTTTGCAGGGAGCAAAGAACAGGTGATTTCTTTCAATGTTTCGCTGGACGAGCTTCAGAAATTCAGAGCGAAATTTCCAGTTTTGAATGACAAAGATGCGTTTCAAATGAGAGACAAGTAATATTTATTATTTTTATTTTGACAACTGATCAACTTTTTGAGGATCTTTTTTCTTAATCGATGTGAGTATTTTTACTTTATTATTCCGTTCATTTTCCAGATCATAATCGTCCTGTAATCCCAACCAAAACTTGGCTGAATTACCAAAATATGAACTTAGTCTTAATGCAGTATCTGCAGTAATTCTGCGTTTACCTTTAATTATCTGAGAAATGCGGGTCTGTGGTATTTTTATATCTTTTGAGAGTCGATAAGCTGATATTTCCATCGGACGCAGGAATTCTTCCAGTAAAATTTCTCCAGGATGTATATTATTCAATTTCTCCATGGCATTGCTTTTTTTAGTGGTAATCTGTTATTTTAATATCGTAAGCATTATTATTTTTCCATCGGAAAACAATCCTCCATTGTTTGTTTATTCTGATACTGTAAAAATCGTTTTGTGCTCCTTTCAACTTTTCCAGCCGATTGGATGGTGGAATTTTTAAATCTGCCAGATTTTGTGAATTGTTTATCATTCGAAGCTTTCTTCTTCCAATTTGTTGTACTTCAATTGGCAAACCTTTGATTCTTAATCCTTGCCAAATTCTTTCAGTATCTTTTGATGCAAAAGATATTATCATGCTTAATCTTAGCGTTACTAACGTCAAAGGTAATTAATTGTTTTCGTTAATACAAGAATCATATTGGAATTCACTGATCTTTATAATTCAAGCTCCATTCCGGTTTTCAACTGCTGCGTGTTAAAGGCTTCATAAAAAGCAGACAAAGCCGGGAGTTGCGTGCAGTGTGAAGGATACATTTTTACCACCTGGTTTTTTTGAAAATACTCAATGGTTTTTTCGGTCTGCTCATCTTTTTCCTTCAGGTGAAAACCGCCCAAAATTGCTTTTACATCCGAAATCCCGGTAACCAATTTTGCATATTCCGTTATGTTGCAAATGCCTGAATGCGAGCAGCCGGTAATAATGACCAGTTCATTTTCGATAATTGCAGCCATTGCCGTATCATCGGGAATGAAATCTTCGTTACCCCGATCATCGGTAAAATAAGTGTGCTGCGATTCAAATTCGTTGGCCCGTGGAATTTCACCGAGGAAATATAAATTTTCAGTAATATTTTGCGGCGCCCGGGTAGGTTGCAAATTAAATTTTTCTTCCAGTTCCTGCGGAGTAAGGTTCAGGCGAACGTCTCTGAATTCTTCGGTTGCCAGCATGCGATCGAGCGAGCGCGGGTGCGTAATTACCGTTTTGTTTTCAAGGTATTTCAATCCGTAAGCATGGTCCCAGTGACCGTGGCTCAGCACTACTTTTTCAACTTCCTTGTGAATGTTGATATTCATTTTTTGTGCATTTTTCAGAAAAACATCGGAATGACCGGTGTCGAACAGAATTTTTTCATCGTCTATTTCGATGAGGTAGGAGAGACCATGTTCTGCCAGGAAATGACTCCCGGCGCAATTTTCGGTAAGTACAGTTATTTTCATGATTTGCAATTTATTTTAAAAATGAAAAATACAGTCATTAAAATAATCACCATAAACAATACAAAGAATGCGGAAAATCCAAACACTTCAATGATGGTTCCGCCAACGAGCGGGAAAAGTGCCGGCAAAATATTTCCGGCCCCGGCAAAACCGGTGTAAAGGGCGCGGTTTTCGTTGCCCGAAATTTCGAGCAGCAGGCCGTTCATGGTCATTGTGTAGAGCGCATAAACCAATCCGCCCATTACGAAAATGTATTTCAGTAAAGAAATGTCGTTGATAAAAAGCGGCATCATTCCGAGGACCAGCGAAAGAGCAACATTGCTGTAAAGCAGCAGGTTGTATTTCAGTTTTTTGGCGCCCATCAAAACCAGAGCGCTCACAAAAACAATTCCGATGACTTTGAATAATAGAAAAGTACCGGTATCGGTGCTTTGGGTGGCAAATGTCTCTTTGGCATAAAGCACCACAAATGGCAAAAATGAAATGGCAATTCCCTGTGTATTAATAAATCCGAGGAACCAAATCAGTTTTTTATTCTCCCTGATTTCTTTTTTCAATACTTTTAAAAACCCTTTCAAACCTGAAATTTTCAAGGTAGATGGAACCGTTTCTTTCAGTTTCCAGAATCCCAGCGATGCCGTGAGGAGCAGCGCAGCGCCAATAAAAAACATGAAGGAATAATTTACCGGAAAGTCGCGAATAACAAGAACTTGCCGGGCCAGAAATGCGGCTCCCAAAACAATTACGCCTGAAATAATCTGGCGTGTGGAAAAGAAGATTTTCCGTTTTTCGGGATTGATAGATTTTCCGAGGATATCGAAATAACTGATGTTGGCAAAGGCCCCGGTAAACGAAAACAGCGTAATAAATATGAACATGAGGCCCAGCACCAAACCAGAAGTTTGGCCCAGCATAAAAAAGAGCAGGGCTCCGAGTCCGGCAAGCGCAAACACCCGCATGTTGATGCCGAAAAGCAGGTAGTTTTTTTTATAGGTTTTGTTGCTTAACCAGGGAGCAAAAAACAATTGCATAAACTGTGCTCCGCCCAGCATAATGGCAGTCATAATTCCGATGTGTATGGCTCCGCCGCCAGCCTCAACCAGCATGGCCGGAATAACGGTATCAACATCCATAAAATTTTTGGCCATGGCCAGAAATGCAGCATGCCACAAAAATGAGCGAAAATTGTGATTTGAAATTTTTTCGGGTAAAGTCATATGCCAAAAGTTTAACTGCAAAGATCAGCATTTTTTCAGACGTTTCGTTTTCGTTGTCAAAATGCCTCACTCTGCACTCCTGATTTGCGATTTCAGGACGCCATATTTTATCCGAAACAACATATAGTCGCCGTTTTTGTTGCAATATTCATCTTCAATCCAGTCCATGTGTTTTTCAAGCAGAGCAATTACTTTTTGAGGCTGGTTTTCAGAAATAATAACCGGAATAAAATGCTGATTAACCAAGGCAACATTTGGCCCAAATTGTTTGGATACCAGAATATTTACCCCTTTTTTATTTAGAAGCTTGA
>CAYUBV010000115.1:1574-3220 GCA_964443035.1 uncultured Tangfeifania sp. | reverse complement strand
TCTGCTTCGGCTGCAACTGTAATTTTCTTCCATATTTGCTCTATTTCAATACTAACGGATTTATGGGGAGCAAATTCAATAATTGTTTGTGAGTGAATCATCGATTCAACAAGATCGGTTTCGAAAGGGATTTTCCCGAGCAGCGGAATGTTGTTTTCTGCCAGGAATTGTTCTGTTTTTTGTGTAGTTTTTTTGTTGATATCGAATTTATTGATGACTGCAAAAACGGGAAGTTCAAACGACTGCACCAGTTCATTCATGCGCTGCGCATCATGCAGCCCCGAAATAGAGGGTTCAATCACCATCAGAACAAGGTCGGTTCCGGTGAGCGATGCAATAACCGGACAGCCGATTCCGGGCGGGCCGTCGCTGATGATAAATCGGGCATTCTGTTCAACTGCAATTTCTTTGGCTTTGCGGCGGATTTCGGTTACCAGCCGGCCCGAATTCTCTTCGCCGGCACCCATCCGCGCGTGTACCATGGGTCCAAATCGTGTATCGGAAACAAACCAGCGGTTATTGCTATTTTCCACAGTTGTAATGGCATTGACGGGACAGAGTCTTTCGCACAGCCGGCAACCTTCGCACTGAAAAGGGTTGACTTCCGGCAGCCCGTTTTGATTCGGGTGAATCGCACCGAACCTGCAGTTTTCTTCGCATAGCCCGCAATTGGTACACAATACAGAATTGATTACCGCCAGCGAGCCACTGTCGAATTCATGTTCTTCCCTGGTTTCGGGGGTGAGAATAAGGTGCAAATCGGCAGCGTCCACATCGCAGTCGCAAAAAACTGAATTATCAGCCAACGAAGCCAGTGCTGCAGCCACGCTGGTTTTGCCGGTTCCTCCTTTTCCGCTCAGAATAGTTATCTCCATCATGCAGCGACCTCCTTACCAAATATTTTTTCTGCTATTTTACGGTAGATTTCTGTAGTTTTTTCAGGAATTTCATCCAGCAATTTACCGGAGGAATAACGTTCAGCATATTCTTTCTGAAACGGAATTTCGCCCAGCAGTTCAATTTTCTTTTCATCCAGAAAATGATAAACACGACGATCGCCAAGACCTGCTTTGTTGACGATTACACCATAAGGTTTTTGGAGTTCTTCGAGCAGTTCCACTGTAATTTTCAAATCGTGTAATCCAAATGGAGTCGGTTCGGTAACCAGTACCACATAATCGGCATCGGCAACTGTTTCCACAACCGGACAGCTTGTTCCCGGCGGGGCATCGTAAATAGTAATTGTGTCATTTTGCTGAACATTTTTTTTCAACTTTTTGATAAGCGTTGTTTGCATGGACGAGCCTACTCTCAGGCGACCTTCGGTAAGAAACTGGTCTTCACCAACCCGATAGCGGGTAATTTTTCCCAGCGACTTTTCTTTTTCAACAATCGCACCTTCCGGACAAGCCACTGTGCATGCGCCGCAGGAATGGCACAAACTTTCGTTTACCTCGGCAAAACTCAGGTTGGGCACAATGGTTATTGCATTGAATTCGCACCAGGCTGAACATTTTTTGCAAAAAGTACATTTTTGAATGTCAATTTCAGGAATCAACTGAAAAGCATCTTCCTGTTTCACCGGCATGGGATTGGCAAAAAACAATGCATCATTTGGTTCTTCCACATCGCAATCAACCAACTGA
>CAYUBV010000115.1:0-1474 GCA_964443035.1 uncultured Tangfeifania sp. | reverse complement strand
TGGTCGCAGTAATTGGCTGCAAATTCAACTGATTTATCGAGAAACCCTTTTACGAGTTCGGCTGCATTCATTTTAGGCGCTCCTACAAAGACATTTACTCCATTTTGATTAAAAATCTGGATGGCACGGTTTCCCATTCCCCCGGCCAGAATATCGGTTACATTTTTTTCGGCCAGCCATTTCGGTAACAATCCCGGTTCATGTGGTGGCGGAACCACTTTTTCTTCCGATACAATTTCTCCGTTTTTTACATCTATAATTGTAAAAAATTTGCAATGTCCGAAATGACCGTCGAGCGCTCCTGAATTATTTGTTGGTACAGCAATTTTCTTCATGTTTTTTTGTTCTTTTTATGTTGTTAATTATCAAAAAAATCGTGCTGCCTGAGCAGCACGATTTACCATCCTTTACCATCACCATCGTCGTTTGAACACCTTGCCTTTGATGGTGGTATTTGCCTGGTTTCTTAGTCTTAATTTCAATCCTCTTCCTCTTCTTCTTCCCCGCCTGATTTCTTCAGGTCCTGTTTCATTTTCAGGATTGCACCTTCCTAGTTGCCTTCCTGTGCGGGTTCCTTCTCCTTCAGGTCCTGTTCTGTCAAATCCTGGCATAATCTTCAATTTTAAATTTTACACAATTTTTACTAAAAAAGGAAGACAAAAAACTGAATAATCGTTTTCTGCCTTCCATGAATCCCTATCAGGTGGTTATTGTTGATTTTGAGGTAATTTGTTCGATTAATTCACCAATTTTCTTGTTCCGGTCTTCAAGAATCACCATTTGAATTTTGAACTTATCGAGCAGGTCTTTTGCTTTTGGTCCAAAATCGCCCGATATAATTTGCTGAACTCCCAACTCAGCCATTTTTTCAGCAGTTTTGGTTCCGGCCCCGCCATTGGCATTTATATTTTCATTCACAAGAAATTCAGCCTTTTTTGCTTCTGTATCGTAAATACAAAACCAGGCAGCACGGCCAAACCTCAAATCGAGGTTTGATTTTAGGCTGTCGGTTTCTGATGTAATCGCAATTTTCATTAATAGTATTTGTTTTAATCTGTTCTTTATACCAATAATTTATTGGTACAAATATAAAGATAATGTTCAAAATATCAAAATTAATAACAAACTTATGTTTGCATTTAGTTAAATAGTTCCTGATATGGACTGGCACATTTGAATTAGAAAACTTTGGTGCGAATAATGGGAGCTTGCTTTTTGTTTTTTGAAAACTTTCAGATTGTGTAAAAAAAGTTAAATTTGCACCGCGATTTGAAAAGTGACTTTTTTATTTTACGTTGATAGAAAATCACCTTGGTTGAAGCTACGGTATGTAGAAATGCACCTTCGCTTAAGCTACGGTGCATGAAACAAAACACCTATGCCAAGGATACGGTGTTCACCGCGGGGTATAGCGCAGCACGGTCGCGCGCGTCGTTCGGGACGACGAGGTCGTCGGTTCAAATCCGGCTACCCC
>CAYUBV010000114.1:0-8387 GCA_964443035.1 uncultured Tangfeifania sp. | reverse complement strand
AAAATATCGATCCGTCCAACACCAAAAAGCTGTACCGCATGGGCATGTTTTCGGCGCTGGCCATTGCCATTCACAATTTTCCGGAAGGACTGGCCACCTTTATCGGGGCAATGTCGGACCCTGCGCTGGGTATCAGCATTGCCGTGGCCATTGCCATCCACAACATTCCCGAGGGAATTGCCGTTTCGGTTCCCATCTATTATGCCACCGGGAGCCGGAAAAAAGCATTCTGGTTGTCCTTTTTATCGGGGCTTGCAGAACCGGTGGGAGCGGTAATCGGGTATTTTATTTTAAGCCGCTTTTTTAACGATTCCACCTTCGGATTCATCTTTGCCGGGGTTGCAGGCATTATGATTTACATTTCGCTCGACGAACTGCTGCCCACCGCCGAAGAATACGGCGAACACCACATTGCCATCGGCGGCCTGATTGCCGGTATGGCCGTGATGGCCATCAGTTTGCTGCTGTTTATCTGATGAATGTACCTAAAACAAGAATTGATTTGTACGATAAATTTCCGTACATTTGCAGAAACAATTCTTATTATGGAAGCACAGTTAAACAAAGAAGAACGAATAGAAATAAGAATATCTCCACAGGATAAAAAAATGTTTAAAAAGGCACAGGAACTAAGCGGAGACAGGTCATTCAGCAGTTTTATCGTGCGCATTGTTAAAGCCAGGGCCGAAGAAATAGTTGCCAAAAACGACAGAATTATTGCCAGTGAAAGAGACCGGGAGAAATTTTTTGATGTCGTGTTCGGGAATGCCAAACCCAACGAAGAATTAGTTGAAGCTGCCAAAAAGTACAAATCAAAGAGCAGTCTGCAGTGAAAATTCAGCTACTGGAAAAAAATCACAACAGAAAGAACTTCACATGTGAGGAGAATTCTTTAACCGATTACATCCGGAAACAAGTAAGCCAGGATATTCGAAAAAAACTGGCAATATGCTTTGTTGCTGTTAATGAAGAGCAAAATGTAACTGGATATTATACCCTGACGAGCGAAAGCCTGGGCCGGGAGTCAATTCCCGAAAAATATACCAGTCAGGTTCCCCGCAATTACAATGCCCCGGTTATCCTGTTAGGGCGGCTGGCAAGAGACATTACGGCAAAAGGAACAGGACTTGGTGAACACCTTCTGCTCGATGCACTGTTCAGAAGCTACAAATTGTCGGAAGAAAGCATTGGCGCTATGGCAGTTGTTGCTGATCCCATCAATGAAAAAGCGGTTGAATTCTATAAAAAATATGGCTTTGAACAACTCCCCGACAGCGGAAAAATGTTTCTTCCCATGAAAATTATCGGGCAATTGATTTAGCTGCTGAGGGGTTTCCCCCCGCCGGCGCATATTTCCAAATCTGTGTCTGAAAGCAATTTTTTTCCGGCAAATATGCGTCAGGCGGTTCGACCCGCCATACGCGTAAAAACACGATCCAACTATGAACGAGCGAATCACGACCGCATCATTCGCAATGAAGAACAATTAAATTACACTTTCACACCAGCCAGATAAAGCACAAAATTCAAAAAGATATAGGCGAGAATGGTAAGCGCCAGGCCATAAACATTGAAGATGGCGAGGAGCGCCAGGGCAATGGCGAGAAACAAAAAGCGGTACCAGTTTTCCTGCCATGCCAGGTTTTCAAATTTCAGCGAAAACATGGGCAGGTTAATCACCATCATTCCTGAAGTAAACAGGCCCAGCAACAGTAATGTTTGGGTGGAATAAATCATTTCGAAAAGCTGGTGGTAGCGTGGAATTTCGAGCATCAGACCGAGTGAGGCCCAAAACAAACCGTTGGAAGGAATGGGCAGCCCCCTGAAAAAACTTTCTTCGGGTGCATTGTTGAAACGTGCCAGCCGCACTGCGCCCAAAACGGGCATCAAAAATGCAGTGAACAAAATCAACCACTGGCCCGGGCTTGCAGCAATTTCGTAAATGGGCTGGTTTTTTCCAAACATCGAAAACTCGAGCAGCGTAAACAGAATGGCCGCCGGGGCCAGTCCGAACGAAATCAGATCACCGAGCGAATCGAGCTGCTTTCCCATATCGGAATAGGCATTCAGCAAACGGGCTGCAAACCCGTCGAGAAAGTCGAAAACAGCAGCGAGGCAAATAAAAATACCCGCCCATATCAGGTGCCCGTCAACAGCAAAAAACACCGCCAGTGAGCCTGCAACCAGGTTCAGCGATGTAATAAAATTAGGTATTTGCCGTATTATGCTCCGCACGTTTATTTTAGTGTTGCAATAATTGTTTTTCCACCCACTGTTTTTTCATGCACTTTTACGTGAATTTCAGCATCCAAAGGTAAAAACATATCCACACGTGAGCCAAACCGGATGAAACCGTACTCTTTCCCCTGCTCAACCAGATCACCGGTTTTTTTGTAGGTAACAATTCGCCGGGCAACGGTTCCGGCAATCTGTTTAGCCATTACAGCCAGTCCGTTTTCAGCTTTGAAAACAGTGGAACAGTGTTCGTTTTTCTCCGACGATTTTTTTACGAATGCCGGGTAATAAGCCCCGCGTTTGTGCAGTTGATAAACTACTTTGCCGTCGATTGGCGCCCGGTTTTGATGCACATTAAACACCGACATGAAAATGGAAACCTGCCAGCGTTCTTCCTTAAAATATTCCTTTTCGTAAACCTTAATCACTTCCACGATTTCGCCGTCGGCGGCAGCCAGAATATGTTTTGGGTTGGTTTCAATCTCACGGACAGGTTCGCGGAAAAAGAAAATAATCAGCACTGCCAATGCCAGCGACGCGCCCATGAGAAAATAAAAAACAGTGTAATCCCTCAGCAAAATATAGATAATTGCATCGATAACTGCCAGAAAGAAAAAGGCAACCGGGATTATTTTATGTCCTTCTTTATGAATTTTCATCTGTCAAAATTACAAATTTCCTGAAAAACTTAACCATACAAAAATTACGGGTATTACAAACAGCAGGCTGTCGAGCCGGTCGAGCAGGCCCCCGTGGCCCGGTAAAACATCCCCTGAATCTTTTACATTTAACCTGCGCTTTATTTTCGATTCGAACATGTCGCCCAGGGTGCCAAAAACAACTACCAGCGAGGCAATTACCAGCCAGTCATCTATGCCGGGTTTCTGAAATAATACGGCATTCAGAATTCCCATAATCAGTGCAAATATTGCTCCTCCAATAAGTCCTTCCCATGTTTTATTGGGTGAAACTTTTTCATTTATTTTATGTTTGCCCCATTTTGATCCGGCTACATAAGCCATTGAATCGTACATCCAAACCACAAAAAAAACACCCAGCAGTATCCAGGGATAAAAATGCGGCGGATCAGGAAAAGTGGGATACACGATAAAATTCAGCAAACTAAAAGGAACAGCTACATACATAAATCCGGTTAGCGTTAAAGCACTGCTTTGAATTTCTTTTGAATTATCACGAAAAATTTCAAACAGAAAAATAATGGTAAGAATGGGAATAAAAATCAGGTAAGCATTACCGGGCAGCAGGCCGTAAACAATTCCGAAACAGATAAAAAACAGCATGAGCCCCATAACCAATCCTATATTTTTCCGCGGCGAATTACCTGCTTGTTCAAGCAGTTTATAAAACTCGAGCTGTGTAAAAAACAACAACGCCGCAAAAACAGGAGCAAAAACCAATGGATGAATTGCTGTGCCTCCAATCAGTATAAGCACATACAAACATCCTGTAATGGTTCTTTCTGTAAAATCTTTCAATTTTTCAGTTCTTTTAAGAGTTCCAGTGCTTTCTGTTCATCAGCCTCCTGAACAAACACTTCAATGTCGCCAAATGATTTATAGGCCGTGTCGTGCCGGTTCATTAATACTGCTTTTATTCCGTCATTTTCCAGAATGTCTTTGGCCATATTTGCTTTGTATTCTTCGCCAGTCAGAAATACTTGTTTCCATCCTTCTTCCATATTGCAAAAATATTAAAAATCAGTTTCAAAGTTAATGAATAAAAATGTGAAGTTCTTTGGGTCCGTGCGCCCCGAGTGTGAGCGTTTTTTCTATATCGGCAGTGCGGCTGGGCCCTGTAATCAGCAAAAGCTGCGATGGCAGGTTTTCAGCATATTTCTCTGAAATTGCCTGGTATGCTTCCTCCAATGAATTTACCATTTGGTTTTTTGATGCAATAATAATATGAATTGGCGGAAAAATAAACATTTTTCTTCCTCCTTTCTGTGCTGAACTTACCAGTGCCGATCCGGTTTGGGCTATCAGGAATTCACACCCGGTGATTCCAAGTTCCATATTTTCCGGAATTTCGGTGCAGTTTGAAAAAGCTATTTTGGCTGATTTCAGTATTTTACAGATACCGGGTTCGGTACAGCATATTGTTTGCGGATCAAAATTATTCAGCAGATTTTTCAGTTTTGAAGTCAGTTCTTCGCTGCTTTCACAAAGGTGAACATTGCCGTTTACTGCTTCCAGGTTGTTTTTAAATGCATCGATCGGGGGTTTTGTCAAAGCATAAAAAACCGGCTCGTCAAAATCTGGTTTTTCAGGCACTGAGACTTTCGAATTTCTTAGTTTCTCAAGTATTTCCCGACGGGCCGGCTTCATTTTTATTTCGATATAATTTTATCTTCAGGATTTTCAGATTTATCCGAACTTTCCGGAACTTCCGTTTTCTCAGGAGCTTTCGCACTTTCTTCTTTTTTATCCTCCTCGCCGTTTTCCGGTTCAATAACTTTACTTTTCCAGGGCCGTTTTCCAAAAATTTCTTCCAGGTCTTCACTGAATATCACCTCGCGTTCGAGCAAAAATTCGGCGAGTTTTTTATGACCTTCGCTATTTTCTTTCAGTATTTTTTTTGCCCTCAGGTATTGGGTATCGATAAGTGCTTTGACTTCTTCATCGATCAGTTCAGCAGTTTTTTCACTGTATGGTTTTGTGAAAGAGTACTCCGACTGGCCGGAGGAATCGTAATAGCTAACGTTTCCAACTTTCTCGCTCATTCCAAAATAGCTGACCATGGCATGTGCCTGCTTGGTAACTTTTTCGAGATCGTTTTGTGCACCCGAAGAAACTTTTTTGAAAACCAGGTCCTCTGCTGCGCGGCCTCCGAGTGCCGAGCACATTTCGTCGAGTAACTGTTCTTTGGTAGTAATCGAGCGCTCTTCCGGAAGGTACCAGGCAGCTCCCAGCGCTTTTCCGCGGGGCACAATGGTAACTTTTACCAGCGGGTGTGCATATTCGAGCAGCCAGCTAATGGTGG
This sequence comes from uncultured Tangfeifania sp., assembly GCA_964443035.1. GTDB lineage: Bacteria > Bacteroidota > Bacteroidia > Bacteroidales > Prolixibacteraceae > Tangfeifania. The sequence continues at coordinate 3,152 of CAYUBV010000114.1, read as the reverse complement.
CGTGTCCTGCCTCGTGGTAGGCTATCGTATTTTTTTCGTCTTTCGAAATGATTTTATTTTTCTTTTCCAGTCCGCCAATAATGCGGTCTACGGCATCGAGAAAATCCTGTTTTGTAACCGAATCCCTGTTTTTACGTGCAGCAATGAGCGCGGATTCGTTACATACGTTGGCAATATCGGCACCTGAGAATCCGGGTGTTTGTTTGGCCAGAAAATCCTCTTTTACATTTTCGCTTAATTTTAGTGGTTTCAGGTGAACCATGAAGATTTCGGCCCGTTCCTTAAGGTCGGGCAGCTCCACATGAATCTGACGGTCGAACCTTCCGGCGCGCATCAGGGCGCGGTCGAGTACATCGGCGCGGTTGGTGGCTGCCAGAATAATTACCCCGCTGTTGGTGTCGAATCCATCCATTTCGGTAAGCAACTGGTTAAGTGTGTTTTCGCGCTCGTCGTTCGAACCGAAGTTTGGATTTTTCCCACGGGAGCGGCCAATGGCATCTATTTCGTCGATAAAAATAATACACGGCGCTTTTTCTTTAGCCTGTTTAAACAGGTCGCGCACCCGGGATGCTCCCACACCCACAAACATTTCCACAAAATCGGAACCCGACATGGAGAAAAACGGCACACTTGCTTCACCGGCCACTGCCTTTGCGAGCAGGGTTTTGCCGGTTCCGGGAGGGCCTACCAAAAGTGCACCTTTGGGAATTTTACCCCCCAGTTTGGTGAATTTGGCCGGGTTTTTCAGAAATTCCACAACCTCTTCCACCTCCTGCTTGGCTTCGGCCAAACCTGCCACATCTTTAAACGACGTGTTTACCCGCTGGTCTTTGTCGAAAACTTTGGCCTGCGATTTTCCAACGTTGAAAATTCCGCCTGCTCCGCCACCTGCCCCGCGGCTCATTCGTTTGAAAATCCACCACCACAGCAGAATAATCAAAATAAACGGCCCGATGGTCCAGAGAATTTCTCCGGCCCAGTTTCGTTCCTCTTGGTATTCCAGCAAGATTTCCTGATCATCCCCTTCCTGGGCTTCGCGAAGGTTACGTTCAAATGTTTCTACAGAGCCAATAGTGAAGGTAAAGTGTGGTCCTTCTTCGGCTGGCTGCGTAAAATTACCTTCGAACATATCCTGGTATTTGTCCAGCACATTTCTTTTCAGGTATATGTTGGCCTGTTTCTCATTTACCACCACAATGCGTTCAACATCGTTGTTGGCCAGCATGGTTGATTTTACCTCGCTCCAGTTGGTTTCAACCGGACCACGGCTGTTGGTAAGGTAAACCTGCACCACGATAAAAATAACAGCGATAATTCCGTAAATCCAGTAAGCGTTAAATTTCGGCCCCTTTGGATCTTTGGGATCGGTGCTTTTTTTATTGCCCTGATTAAATGGATATCCGGGTGGAGTTTGTTTATTCTTTTTGTTGTCTTCTGCCATAGTTTGTTTCCTAATTATCCGAATCTACTTTTGTTAATTTAGCATCTGCCCAGAGTTCCTCGAGGTTGTAAAATCTCCGTGCATCTTCATGAAAAACATGAACCACAATTTCACCAAAATCGAGTAAAACCCAAATTGAATTTTTGTAACCTTCAACATGCCATGCATTTTCACCCGTCTCTTCCTTTACTGTTTGTTCCACCGATTGTGCAATCGAACTAACCTGTGTTGACGAGTTGCCGTGGCAAATGATAAAATAACCGCATTCAGTGTAATCTATCGAATTTAAATTTATAATTTCAATGTCTTTTCCTTTTATTTTTTGTATCCCTTCCAGGATGGCTTCTTTTGTTTTTTCTGTAATTTCTTCAACTTTATTCATAAACAACTTTTAACCTCGCAAAGATAATCTTTTTGACTTACTTCTTTTTTTTTGTAATTGTTTTATACCTGTCCTTTTTATCAATTGTTCTTTTATCTGCTAATCTGAACTTTTCACAACCCGAATCGGGTTAAAATAGTTCAAAGTTGATAACTTCGTTTGTGAAATGAAAAGAAAGGACAAAAATACCATTATTCTTGAGGTTACAGATTCTTCCAATAACTATGCCAAGCAGTTAATTGAAGAGAAAAAGGCCACACACGGTACTGTCGTTTTGGCATACTGTCAGAAAGCAGGTAAAGGGCACGCAGGAAATCACTGGGAGAGCGAGGCCAATAAAAATCTGCTGATGAGCATAGTGTTGTTCCCTGATTTTCTTCCGGCGGAAAAACAGTTTTATCTGTCGAAAATCATCAGCCTGGCAATTGTAGATTTATTACACGAAAAAATCCCAAATGAAACGGTGAGTATTAAATGGCCCAACGACATTTATGCGGGCGACCGGAAACTGGCCGGCATACTTATCGAGAATTCGGTGAGTGGCTATTACATGCATTCATCGGTTGTGGGACTGGGCCTGAACCTTAACCAGGAGAAGTTTAGTGAAGAAGTTCCCAATCCGGTTTCGCTTAAACTACTCAGCGGCAAAAATTATTCAATCGAAGAAATGGCCGATCAGTTACAGGAAAAGTTTTATAACTGGTATGCGCATCTAAAACTGCAACAAATTACCGCCATCGATATTTCCTATTTCAGCAAACTCTACCGGAAAAACGAATGGTGCAGGTTCAGAAAAAATAACCGGGAATTTATTGCCCGCATCAACGGAATTGGAGAATACGGCCAGCTCATTCTGGAAGATAAAAGTGGCCGGCTGAGCGAATATCAGTTTAAGGAAATTGAATTTATAATCTGAACTGAATCCTTTTTTAAACTATTTGTAAGGCAGGTCCGATAGTGTTTCTGCCAGTTGGTTGACACCATCCTGGAGCCGGTTGGCAGCCATCATTTTTATCATCATATTCATGTCGGCGTGCAGGGTGAGACGCATTTTGGTTTGCTGCGGCGACACCGGCAAAAGCTGAATCCAGAATGTAAAGCTGAGCGGCAAACCGCCCGAACTTTCCACTTTTATGGTTTTAAACGGCTCGCGGTTTACAATCCGAATTCTGGCCACACCCATTCCGCTAATGTTAAATTTACACGAATCGCGGTCGGACTTAAAATCAGTGATTTTTACCTGCGGTACCTGTTTGGTGATTTTTTCAATCAGACCTGAATTCAGGTACTCTGCCAGGTTTTCGAAATTTGCAAGGTGTTCGAATACGA
>CAYUBV010000113.1:0-8404 GCA_964443035.1 uncultured Tangfeifania sp. | reverse complement strand
GCATACTGCGGCTGCACCTCCAGAAAATGCTTGTTGTCGATTACCGCCTGAATAATTTCATGCATGTCGTATGGCCGGTTCGGGTCGGCAGGAACCAAATCCTGCAGCTTTTCTTCCTCCCGGTCGCTGGGGTCGATGGTGGATTTTACCGGCGGATCTTCCAGGTTGTTTGACGGCAGAAAACTTACCAGCTCACGAATCATCATAAGTGTTTGTTCCTCGTCGTTTCCGGTAAAATGTGCCACACCGCTTTTGGTGCTGTGGGTGTGGGCACCTCCCAGTTCTTCTTTTGAGACATCTTCGTGTGTGACGGTTTTGATTACTTCGGGGCCGGTAACAAACATGTGGCTTTTTTCGTTCACCATAAAAATGAAATCGGTGAGGGCGGGCGAATAAACAGCGCCGCCGGCACATGCTCCCAAAATAGCCGAAATTTGCGGAATAACACCCGAAGAAGTTACGTTGTTGTAAAAAATATCGGCGTAACCAGCCAAACTTTCCACACCTTCCTGAATGCGGGCGCCGCCTGAATCGTTCAGCCCAATCAGGGGAGCTCCCATTTTCAGGGCCAGGTTCTGGACTTTTACAATCTTATCGGCATTGGCCCGGCTGAGCGAGCCGCCAAAAACCGTAAAATCCTGGGCAAAAACATAAACCAGTCTGCCGCTGATTTTCCCATGTCCCGTGACTACGCCGTCGCCCAAAAACTTTTTTTCCTGCATCCCGAAATCGTAATTCCGGTGAGTAACCAGTTTGTCGATTTCGTTGAACGTGCCCGGATCGAGCATTTGCAGCACCCGCTCCCGTGCTGTTTTTTTGCCGGCAGCATGTTGTTTTTCAATGCGTTCTTTTCCTCCGCCCAGCTCTGCTTTTGAGTTAAACTCATTGAGCTGGTCATATTTTTCCTGTAAATTCATACTATTATAATTGTTTATTTTTAAAGGTCCGCCAGCTGGCGGATGGAACTCGCATGCCCCGAAAATTCGGGGTTAATTATCATCCTGGATGAAAATATTTCCCATGCTCGTTTCATAAAAAGAATGGTTTATTCGAGTTCAATAAGTACCTGGTTGCCTTCGATGGTGTCGCCATCTTTCACATTCACTTTTTTTACCGTTCCGCTCACAGTTGCTTTGTATTCGCTTTCCATTTTCATGGCTGCCACAATAACGGCTGTTTCACCTTCAATTATTTCGTCGCCTTCGTTAACCAGCACTTTTACTACTTTACCCGGCATGGGCGATGCGATATTTTTTTCGCTTTTGCCCACCCCGTTTGTGCCGCGGTTTATTAAGTACCGGGCCTCGGCGTCGATAATATCCACATCATAAATATTGTAAAGTGTATGTGCGGTATATTTTTTTGGTTGTTCGCAGGGTACCAGTTCAATATTATAGGAACGACCTCTTTCCAGTATCGAAAATGTGCCGTCTCCGGTGTGCAGCAAATCTACCTGGTAGGGTTTACCGTCTACTTCAATTTCCAGAAGATTTCCATTTTGACTGATGAGATCAACCCACGCTATCCTGTCGTTTATTTTAATTTCCAATGCCATATTCACTAATTAAAAATGATTGATGTAGGGAATTTTTTTCCAGCGGCTTTCTGCCGGAGGAACAAATTCTTTCTGATTTTCATGAACCCTGCCTACTTTATCCATAAAGTCGATGAATGCAGCAATAACTACCATGTCCTCGTTTTCTTCTTCTTTGCCGTTTTTTTTCATCAACCGTTCCTGGTTATTTTCAATGAAATGTGTATCGTACTTCCCTTCGGTAAAATCGGGGGTATTCATAATACGTTCCAAAAACTTGATGGAAGTTTTTACGCCGGTAATTTTATATTCGTACAAGGCGCGTCGCATTCTGCGGATGGCTTCATCCCTGGTTTTGCCCCATACAATGAGTTTTGAAATCATGGGGTCGTAGAAAATCGGGATTTCATAGCCTTCATAAACGTATCCGTCGGTTCGGACTCCCAATCCGAGCGGTTCTGAAATTTTGTAGATTTTCCCGGGGCTGGGCATGAAATTGTTGTCGGGGTCTTCGGCATAAATCCGGCATTCAATCGAATGTCCCTGCTGGCTTAATTCCTCTTGTTTGAGATGAAGTATCTGACCTTCGGCAATTTTAATCTGTTCTTTTACCAAATCGACTCCTGTTACCCGTTCGGTAATGGGATGTTCCACCTGGAGCCGTGTATTCATTTCAAGGAAATAGTAATTCAGGGTTTCGTCTACCAGAAATTCGATGGTTCCTGCCCCGGTATAATTAACTGCTTTTGATGCTTCAACTGCGGCTTTTCCCATTCTTTCGCGCAGCTCTTCGGTCATTAGCGGAGAAGGTGTTTCTTCGATCATTTTCTGATGGCGGCGCTGAACCGAGCACTCCCGTTCGAAAAGATGGATGGCATTTCCGTGCTGGTCGGCCAGAATCTGAAATTCGATGTGGTGCGGCGAGGTAATGTATTTCTCGATGTAAACAGAATCGTCGCCAAACGAAGATTTTGCTTCCGAACGGGCTGCCCGCACGGCAGATACTACATTTTTCTCTTCGTGCACCAGCCGCATTCCTTTTCCTCCGCCACCTGCCGAGGCTTTAATCATAACCGGCAACCCGATTATTTTTATGGCATCCAAAGCTTCCTGCTCGTTTTTAATACTGCTTTTGGTTCCGGGAACTACCGGAATTCCGGCTTTCATCATTGCTTCGCGGGCCTCGATTTTATCGCCCATCTGTGCAATAACATCGGGCGAAGGGCCGATGAAAATTATTCCTTCATCCATACATCTTCGGGCAAAAACGGCATTTTCAGAAAGAAAGCCGTATCCCGGGTGAATGGCATCGGCGCCGCTTTTTTTGGCAACCTCAAGTATCTTATCGATATTTAAATAGCTCTCGGGAGATGGCGCTTTGCCTACATAATAGGCCTCGTGTGCATACCTCACGTGTTGTGAAGTCCTGTCGGCTTCCGAAAAAACAGCAACTGTTTCTATATCCAGTTCCCGGCAGGTTCGCATAATTCTAATGGCAATTTCTCCGCGATTGGCTACAAGGATTTTTTTTATTTGACTCATTGCGCTGATTTAATTTGCAATCTGTTTGTCGTGTTTTTTGAACACAATCAATTATAACTGATATAAGCTAAAATTGTTTAACTTTTAAATTCCGCTGAAAATTAAGTGAAGAATCGATAATTGCAAATCAAAATGTGTTAATAAATGTAAATTAAATGTTACAGTAAACATTTGTCATTGTTTGTTTTGAACATCTAAAATGATAGTTCTAAAATTGTAAGATTGGAAAAATATAACTCATCGTTCTAAAGTAAAATAAAACGAAGTAAAATTTTTTTGTTTAATAAAACACATTATTTTTACACGCAATATGATTTAAAACTAACCTAAATGAATCGCAGACACTTCTTTCTGATAATCTCAGTTTTTTACGGCTTTTGTGTATCTGCACAAAATTATGATTACACGTTATCCGATGATTCGCTTGTCAATCACCACGCGAGTATTAAAAAGGTTTATTATGCCACACGAACCGCAGTAAAGCCCAAAATTGACGGAAACCTCGAAGATGAGTGCTGGCAGAATGTGGGAACATGGGCAGGCAGCTTTATTCAGCAGCAACCCAACCAGGCGCAGCCCCCGTCGCAGGAAACCGAGATAAAGATTCTGTATGACGACACCTATTTATATATAGCAATGAAATGCTATGATGATGAGCCGGAAAAAATGCGGCCTGTGCTCGGAAGACGCGATGTAAATACAGGCGATATGGCCGGTATTGCCATCGATTCGTATTACGATAAGCAGACCGCATTTGAATTTAATCTTACGGCTGCCGGTCAGAAAGTTGATTTGATGCACCTGGGCGAATATGGCTGGGATTTTAACTGGGATGCGGTGTGGGACGGAAAAACCCACGTAGGAGATTCAGCCTGGTATGCCGAAATGCGGGTGCCTTTCAGTCAGTTGCGCTACGCCGATAAAAAAGAACACGTTTGGGGAATGCATATCTGGCGGTGGATCGATCGGCTGAAAGAAGAAGACCAGTGGAAATTAATTCCCATCGATGCCCCGGCAATGGTATATATTTTTGGAGAGCTGCGCGGGATAAAAGATATTCCGTATAAACGAAATTTCGAGGTGATGCCTTATGCAAAAGGGAAATATGTTTCGGACGCACGCAACAATTTTAAATCGGGTTTTGGAGTGGACGGAAAAATAGGAGTTACTTCCGATTTTACACTCGATTATACCATTAATCCTGATTTTGGGCAGGTTGAGGCTGACCCGTCGGTGCTGAACCTGACTTCTTATGAAGTTTTTTACGATGAGAAACGGCCTTTCTTTCTCGAGGGAAACAGTATCCTGGATTACGGCGCTGAAGGCGATTTGCTTTTTTATTCCCGGCGGATTGGTTCATCTCCGGGATTTACGCCTTCAACTTCGGACGGTGAAAGTTTGTCGATGCCCGATCAGACCTCCATTATCAACGCAATGAAAATGACAGGAAAAAACCGCTCCGGTTTATCTATGGGTATTATTAATAGTATGACCGCCCGCGAAAATGCCACAATTTATTCAAACGGTTCGGAGCGGCAAACAACGGTTGAACCGTTTACCAACTATTTTATAGGGCGGCTGAAACAGGATTTTAATGAAGGCAGCACCGTATTGGGCGGGATTATGACGTCAACAATCAGGAACATTAAAGACGAACATCTTGAATTTATGCCCGATAATTCTGTTACCGGGGGAATCGATTTTCAGCACAACTGGCTGAACCGGAAATATTACATCGATTTTAAAGGTTTTTTTTCGAGGGTGAACGGAACTCCCGAAGCCATTTCTGCCCTGCAGCTAAATTCACGCCATTTATTTCAGCGCCCTGATGCCGGTCACCTGAACTTTGACAGCGATAAAACCAGCCTCGATGGTTGGGGAGGTAAGGTGAGCGGCGGTAAACGCAGCGGAAAATTCAGGCTGATTGGTACACTCGACTGGCGCTCGCCGGGCGTGGAACTGAATGATTTGGGCTACCTCCGGCAGGCCGATTACATAGCCGAGGAAGTCAGCATGATTTACCGGGTGAACAAACCGAACAACATTTTGATGAATTACCACATCGATTTGAGCCAGGAGTATTTATGGAGTTACGGCGGCGAAAAACTGAACAGCGAAATGCAGGTTCACGGCCGCGTTCAGTTGAAAAATATGTGGCGGATCGATTTGGTAGGGCGGCGTAACTTTTTTGAAATAGATACCCGGCAGTTGCGTGGCGGCCCTTCCCTGCGAATCGACGGAAGCACTGCCGGACAATTATTTGTGCAAACCAATACCAGTAAAGACCTTTTTCTTGGAGGAGGCATTTTTTACTCGGTAAACGATGATAATATCACGCATAAAAATAACTACAGGTTTCACATTGAATATTTAATCGGAAACAGGTTTAGCCTGTCATCGGGCACTGTTTATGATCTTGCAACAGATAATAACCAGTATGTAATGCAAAAGGTGCTGGGAAATGAAAAGGAATACATTGTTGGAAAAATCGACCGGAAAATCCTATCAACTACCATTCGGGCTGAGTTGTTTGTTACGCCTGAGCTTTCTTTTCAGTACTACGGAAATCCTTATGCCACGGTGGGAAAATATGCAGATTTCAGGAAAGTGGCCGATTCAAAATCAACAGATATCGACAACCGGTTTGCTGACTTGCAGGTAATCACAGATAATGACGGAGAAAACCTGCTGATGGACGGTTCAAATCTCGTCAGGAACCTGACAACAAACAGCCCCGATTTCAACTTTCAGGAATTCCGCTCCAATTTTGTGGCAAGGTGGGAATATAAAACCGGTTCAACCATTTTTTTTGTATGGACCAACACCCGCTCGCGTTACGAAAGAAAATACGAACCATCGGTTTTCGACAGTTTTAAAGGAATATCGAATGTGGCAGCGCAAAACGCTTTTATGCTCAAGGTCAGTTTCTGGTTCTCCATCTGAATCAAAAATGTAACTTTGGCGCCATGAAACTGGCGGAATACATTCCATTTTACAAACGCAACCTCCACCTGGCCCTGCCGGTTGTATTATCACAAATTGGGCAGGTTACCGTTCAACTGGTCGATAATATGATGGTGGGCCACGTGGGTACGATGGAACTGGCGGCCTCTGCTTTTGCCAACAATGTATTTATTGTCGGAATGTTTTTCGGAATGGGAATCACTTACGGAATTACGCCGCTGGTTGGCAAAGCATTCGGAAACAACAAACCTGAGCTGGTGGTAATCTGGCTGAAAAATGGCGTGCTCACTCACATGATTGCTGCCCTGCTACTTTCTGTGCTGATGTTTGGGGCTTATTTTCTGCTGCCTTTTTTGGGACAGACCGAAGATGTGCTGGAAGCTTCCAAACCTTACTACCTTTTACTTTGCGGTTCCTACCTGCCTTTTATGCTTTTTTTCTCGGTAAAACAATTTTTTGAAGGAATCGGGAATACAAAAATTGCTATGCAGATTACGCTGACAGCCAATCTGGTAAATATACTTTTGAATTATGTTTTGATTTTCGGAAAATTCGGGTTTCCTGAACTTGGTTTGGTTGGTGCGGGAATCGGCACATTGGTATCGAGGCTGGTGATGCCCCTGATGTTTGTTATTTACATCATCAAACTTCCGCGATTCCGGAAATATTTTAGCCGTGCCCGGAGTGTAGTTTTTCAAAAAGTCAGGTTTATCGCTGTTTTGCGAATTGGAATTCCCATTGCATTTCAGATTGTTGTGGAAGGCATTACTTTTAGTATCGGGGCTGTTATGATGGGCTGGCTGGGCGAAACGCCCCTGGCAGCTCATCAGGTTGCCATCGGGCTGGCCGGATTTACCTATATGATTTCGCTGGGGATTTCGCAGGCGACTACCATTCGTATAAGCCATCAAATGGGAGAAAATGATTTTATTTCCCTCAGGAAAGCTGCATGGGCCTCTACTCACCTGGTGTTGTTTTTTATGTCGGCAATGGGAATCATTTTTATTCTGGCAAAATCTTACCTGCCATTGCTTTTTACATCCGATACCGACGTGGTTGCTATTGCAGCGCAGCTCTTGATTGTGGCAGCCATTTTCCAGGTTTTCGACGGGTTGCAGGTGAGTATGCTTGGCGCATTGCGTGGAATGGCAGATGTGAAAATTCCCATGTTTATGGCATTCATTTCTTATTTGCTGATTGGGGTTCCTACCAGTTATGTTTTAACTTTTCTGCTCGATGCAGGACCGCAGGGAATATGGTACGGATACCTTGTAGGCCTGGGTTCGGCAGGGATTTTCTTTTACTTTCGTTTTAAACATAATCTTCGAAAAAAAGCATAAAAAAACGGGTTACCATTGGTGGCGATAACCCGATTGTTCATAGTTTAGTTTAGTTAGACCTGAAAATTATTGGTTTAACAGAGAAAAGGTAGTGTTTCAAATAACATTGAGTTTACATTCAATTAATGAATTGCTAATATAGTATAAATATGTTTCGATTGTAATTCATTTTAAAAAAAATATTAAAAATTGTTAATTATTGTATCCTGTGAAGGTGTAACTTTTTGATTAATAAAGGTATTTAATAGATGATATGTTATAAAAAATACCCTGTTTATTTTTGTAATTTTAGGGTATTATTTTTAATTGGACTAATTAGCGTTAAAATAATTAATGAACCTTTTCTTTCTTATTAAAATAATTAAGTAACGGGACAGGACAGGATTCGTGAAAAGGAAAAATATTCGATTTTAGAGGTCTAAAAATTTTAAAAAATGAAGCAGATTGTTCTTACAGGTATCCGAAAAATGCAGATGCAAAATATCGAGGAACCGGAAATAAAAAACAGCAATGAAGTAAAAATTAAATTGTCGTCGATTGGAGTTTGCGGTTCCGACATTCATTATTATTCAGAAGGAAAAATCGGGAGCCAGGTGGTTCAGTATCCTTTTGCGGTTGGGCACGAGTGTTCGGGGGTTATCGTTGAAAAAGGGGATGATGTAACGAATGTTGAAACCGGCGATTTGGTTGTTGTCGACCCGGCAGTGCATTGTGGTTATTGCGATCAGTGCCTGGCAGGGCGTCCGCACACCTGCCGTAACAACCGGTTTCTTGGTTGCCCGGGGCAGTTGGAAGGTTGTTTGGGAGAATACATTGTGATGCCTGCTTTTACCTGTTTTCCTGTTACCGGTAAATTAAATCCGGTTCAGGCTGCTTTAATCGAACCGTTTACCATTGGGGTTTATGCTGTTAATCTGGCGCATATTGAAAGCAAGGAAACTTCCACTGCTATATTTGGTGCCGGCCCAATTGGGTTAAGCATTCTTTTAAAACTGCTTGCCGAAAATATTAATAACACCGGAAT
>CAYUBV010000112.1:0-8422 GCA_964443035.1 uncultured Tangfeifania sp. | reverse complement strand
AAAATTGGGTGAACACTCGGAAATGACAGCAAAATTTATTCGTCGATACCAATAACTCCGCAAGCTAAGCGGTCTCCGGCAGCACCTGTCGGTTGGCTGGTAAAATCGTCTTCGTCGGCATGAATTACAACCGACCTGCCAATGATTGAATGTTCGCCGTGCAGACTAATCATGTGGTCGGTCATTTCCAGCCGGGCTGTTCCGTCTTCGCCGGCTTCAATATTGCCAAGGTCGCCAACGTGACGAACTTCATCATCAGGCCCTCCGTGCTCAACACCTTCCGGATTATAATGTCCGCCGGCAGAAGTTGCGTCAGGAGCCGAGCAGTCGCCGAATTCGTGAATGTGAAATCCATGTTTTCCTGGAGTCAGTCCTTCAACTTCAGCTACGATTTTTACATCTTCTCCGTCGCGCGAAAAAGTTACCGTTCCAGTAACATCATTTCCTTCGGTGGGATACAATACGCAAATCGCTTTATCTGCGGTAACTTCGCGCTGAACAATTGTTTCGTCCACTTCGCCTCCGGCAGTCATTTCCTGTTCCTCTTCCTGTTCCTGATTTTGCCTCGGGTTGGTACAAGCCTGCACTGAAAATAAAATACTTGCAATAATTGCTAAATTAAATACGAATCTTCTCTTTTTCATGATAATAATTTTTTAGTGGTTAAATAATTCTGTGTCTGTGCCGGGATACAAAATTGTAAGCTGCATTCCGTATCGTTTTCGGAACAACTCTGAACCAGTATAACGCCGGTAGTATTCCGTTTAAATTTTTTGCAATTCTCAGGGCGGCATCCGATTTTATGTATGCCTTACCGTTTTCTATCAAAACAATGGATTCGCTGTAATCTTCCGGAAAATCATATTTCTGAAGAATTTCGCGGCCTTCGTCGGAATACAATGAGTGAAAAATGTATTTGTCTTCGCCGCCATGTTTAATTATAAACTGCATGGACCGGCTGCAGAATTTACATTCGCTGTCGATCAGCAAAACCGGTTTATTTGTATTTTCATTTTTACCCATTAAATGCTAATCGTTTTTTATTTTATTTCTTATCAGTTTATAAAATTCCCCAAAAACAAATACCAGCGACGATAAAGCGGTTATAACTGCAATGTCTAACCAGGCCAAATCTCTGAAATGAAAGATGTCCTGAATAAAAGAAACTTTTATTGCGGCAATTTGCAGAACCAGCGAAACAAAAAATGCCAGGATCACCCACTTGTTTTTAAAGAAACCGATTTTAAAAGCAGATTGTTTTAGCGATCGCACGTTAAATGCATTGAATATTTGGGTCATCGCCACCACCAGAAATACGCCTGTTCGTGCTTTTTCAACACCCTCGGGCAGGTAATGACTGAATGTGAGCAACGCTAATACAACCATCACCGGTGCTATTATAAATAAATAGGGAAATATCTGCTTGTTCAGTATTGGTGCACCCTTTTTTTGGGGCTTTTCCTTCATAATGTCGCCATGGTCGGGTTCTGTGGCCAGCGAAATATCCATAACCCCGTCGGTTAACAGGTTGATCCAAAGTATCTGGGTGGGCAGCAGCGGATAGGTAAACCCCAGGGCAATGGCTGTTACAATAGTGGTAGCTGAAGCCACATTGGTGGTAACCAGGAAAAAGCTGGTTATCCTGATGTTTCTGAACACAATTCGTCCTTCCTTTATCGCATTTACTATGCTGGCAAAATTATCGTCCGACAGCACTATTTGGGAAGCGTCTTTGGCCACATCGGTACCTCTCTGGCCCATGGCAATGCCCAGGTCGGCACTTTTTAAGGCAGGGGCGTCGTTTACCCCATCGCCCGTCATTCCTATCAGTTGATCTTTTTTCTGAATGCTTTCTGCTATCCGAAGTTTTGCCTGCGGACTTACACGGGCGAATACATTTACCTGACCGGTATATTTGCTGAACGTTTCATCATCCACGTCCAGATCATTTTCCGTCAGTACTTCAGGTATGTCGCTGTTTTTTTGTTCGTTGCTTAAAATGCCCACTTCCCGGGCAATAGCCGCGGCTGTTTGTTTGTGGTCGCCGGTAACCATAATAACCCGAATGCCTGCCGAATTGCAATTTGCCACGGCTTCTTTTATTTCGGGCCGGGGAGGATCGATAATGCCGAACAAACCGGCAAAAACCAGGTTTTCAACATCTTCGGGCGAAACGCTCTCTTTTCCCTGATCAGCTTCAACAAATGCACAGGCCAGTACCCGCATGGCATTTTTTGTAAATTCATCGATTTTGTCTTTGATTTTATCGCGCCTTTTATCCGTCATCTCTTCCGCATTATCCCCCGTCAGCACATTCGCGGATAAATCCAGCAGCTTTTCCGGTGCGCCCACAACCATTATTTCCTTTCGATTGCCGGGATATTCCACCAGAGTGGCCCTGAATTTTTGTTCGGAATTGAAAGGTAAATCATCCAATGTTTTTATATCATTTAATTCCTTGTCTTCTTCAATGCCTGTTTTCTTTGAAAATACCAGTAATGAAACCTCTGTGGGATCGCCTGAAACTTCCGGTTCTTTTTCTTTTTCTTCTTCGTCTTCATTTTCAGGTTTGGAAATAGTTGCTTTATTGCAAATATTGCCGATCAAAGCTATTTTTCTGAGTAGCTTATTGTCTTTTATCTTGCCGGGTTTTTCATCCTTCTCACTTTCAATTTCACCCTCTGTTTTGTAGCCGGTGCCGGAAACATCGAATACATTTCCATCGGGTAAAAACAGTTTTCTGACGGTGAGAACACTTTGGGTAATGGTGCCGGTTTTGTCGGAAAGTACAACGGTTAGCGAACCTGCTGTTTCGGTGGCGGTAAATTCCCTGATAATGGCGTTGCGTTTGGCCATTCGGTTGGCGCCGATTGCAAGAACAATTGAAAGTACTGCCGGCAAACCTTCGGGCACTGCCGACACCAGTACGGCAATGGTCACCATCAGTATTTCATTGAATTCCATATTTCTGAGGAAATAACCGATAGCAAATACAATTGCTGCCGCCGAACCTGCAATCACCGCCATTATTTTTGCCAGCTTCCTGGTTTTTTTCCTGAATTCGCTTTCTTCCTCTTCCACTTCCTGCAGCGATTCGGCAATTTTTCCCAGTTCGGTTTCCTGACCGGTTGCGGTTACAATTGCTTTGGCCGATCCGCGGGCTATGTGTGTTCCTTTAAAGATCATGTTTTTCCGGTCGGCCAGCGGAGTATTCACGTCTACCTTTTCAGTTTTTTTATCAATTGGCAGTGATTCGCCGGTGAGCGAAGCTTCCACTGCCCTGAAATTTTTAATCTCCAGTAAACGGGCATCGGCAGGCACCGACTTTCCTTCGTCTATCCGGATGATATCGCCCGGAACAAGTTTGGTGGCGGGAATCACCTGTTCTTCCCCATTCCTGATTACTGTTGCGTCGTGTTTAATGAGTTTTTTAAGCGCTGCTACCGACTTCTCGGCCTTATATTCCTGAAAAAAACCTATGGTCGCATTAACAATGATAACACCAATAATTACATATACGTCAATCATTTTCCCCGAGAGAAAAGCAATAACAGCCGCAATAATTAATATCAGTACGAGAAAATCTTTAAACTGCTTAATGATTAACTGAAGTATGCTGGTTTGTTCTTTCTCCTCCAGCTCGTTGGGTCCAAACTTCTCAAACCGTTTATTTACTTCTTCTTTTTGCAAACCATTTTCACGGCTGTTTAGCTTTTCAATGCATTCATCTGCATCAAATGAGTGGTATGGTAATTTTTGATTGATATCTGCCACTATTACAAATTTTAATCTTTTTTAAATTTAGTAGTTTAACAATAATAATCTTAATTGCGTTCAATCGGCACAATCAGATGATATCAAATAATTCGACTTCGTTTACCGGGTTTATACCGGCCGAACGAAGCCGAAAGTTTTGACGGGAATGAATCAATTCCCTTTTGCTATTTGCAGGTATAACCACCATCGATTACCAGTTCGCTTCCTGTCAGGAATTTGGCTTCATCCGAAGCCAGGTATAAAATACCATATGCAATGTCATCGGGTTCACCTACATGACCGATGGGATGGCGGTTATCCAGCATTTTTCTGAATTCTTCCACACCTTCCCCCGATTCTTTTGCCATTTCTTCAACCAGCGGGGTCCAGATAAATGCGGGGTGAACAGAGTTTACCCGGATATTGTCTTTGGCATAAACAAGCGCGTCGTTTTTCGTCATCAAACGTACAGCTCCTTTCGATGCATGGTACGGCGGGATATCACCCGCACCGATAATTCCGTAAATCGATGAGAGGTTGATAATATTTCCGCCATTATTCTCCTTCATTGCAGGAATCGCATGTTTTGTACAAAAGAAAACGCCTTTTACATTGATGCTCATCAGTCTGTCCCATTCTTCCTCTGTTATTTCATGCGTAGGTTTGTTTACGCCCGAAATTCCTGCATTATTCACGAGAACATCAATTTTTCCGAATTCGTTTTTAATTTCAGCAAAAACTTCTTTTACCTGATTCTCATTTGAGACATCAAGGTTCCGGTAGATTGCTTTGCCGCCTTCGTTATTTATTTCTTCGGCCAGTTTTTCGCCTTCTTCATTTTTAATGTCGGTAATGGCAACTGTGGCGCCTTCTTTTGCAAGCATTTTGCAGGTTGCTTTTCCTATGCCGAGTGCGCCGCCGGTTACAATTATTACTTTGTTGTTTACTCTGTTCATATCTATCGTATTTTTTTGTTTTTTTTATGCTGCACTTTTTTTACAAACTAACCGGTTGATAAGGAAGATACCGGGAAAAATCAGTTGTTAAGAATGCTGCATTTATTTATTTAAATATCAGTGCTTCCTTTACCATCTGGCTGGCGTAACCCCATTCGTTGTCGTACCAGGCCATAACTTTTACCATGTCGCCGTCCACAACCTGGGTCATTGTCAGGTCCACAATCGATGCGGCCGGATTTTTAATGATATCGGTTGATACCAGTTCCTCTTCACTCACATCGAGAATTCCTTTGTATTTTTCTGAATTTGCTTCTCCTTTAAATATTGTGTTCACTTCGTCAACTGATGTTTTCTTATCGGTAAGAAAAATAATATCGGTAATGGAACCAACCGGCACGGGAACGCGCACAGCCACTCCGTCGAATTTGCCTTTCATATCGGTCAGTACTTTTGTGGTTGCCTGGGCGGCTCCGGTTGAAGTAGGCACAAGATTAACTGCTCCGGCGCGACCGCGGCGCATTTTTTTCGAGGGCGAGTCAACAATTCCCTGGCTCGATGTGTAGGCATGTATTGTCGTCATCATTGCTTTTTTAACGCCCAGTTTCCTTTCCATTATTTCTGCTACAGGTGTAATGCAGTTGGTAGTACACGATGCGCAGGAAAACATTTCGGCATCTTTGCCGGCGCTGTTTACTCCATGCACAACGGTTGTAATATCATCACTTTTGGCAGGGGCTGAAAGAACAGCACGTTTTGCGCCTGCCTCGATGTGTTTTTTCAGTCCGTCGCTCTTGGTGAAAATTCCGGTGCATTCAAAAACCACATCTACTCCCAGATCTTTCCAGGGTAGCTTTGCCGGATCTTTTTCATTGTAAACGCGGTATTTGCTTCCTGAAATTATTAGGTTGTTTTCGTCAAAATCCAGCTCTTTTTCATATTTACCGTACACTGAATCGTATTTCAGCAAATAAGCCAGATTTTCTACAGGTACCAGATCATTTATTCCCACTATCTGAATATCAGGATTGTCCAGAACAATTTTTAAAACTGCTCTTCCAATTCTGCCGAGTCCGTTAATAGCTACTTTCATCATAATTTTTTGTTTTTTACTGATTCATAAAGGTTATTTAATAATTTTCCGTCCATAGAAATCATACAAAACCCTTTCGTATTCTGCATTGATTGCCATAGCCGGGTTATATTCGGGTGCGTTTTTAATTGTTTCTTTTGGCAGGTTAATAACTGCTTCTTTTTCGAAATAGCTGATTTCGTTTATCAATTCAACCGGGAGCATCACATCTTTGCCCCAGGGTACGATATTTTTTGTACTGATAACTACGTAGATAATTGTCCAATCTTCGTCATCGATGATAAGATCGTCGATGTGCCCGAAACGTTCATCGATGGCATTGATGTAGTAGTTTCTTATTTCGTTGAAACTCCGCAGGCTGGTGTTGAAATCTTCCTCGTCGGTTATTTTTTTGGGAGCCTTAAACGGATTGTCGGGGTCGAACATCGATTCCCGGCCTGCGTACGTGGCCAATGTTTCCGGCCAGTAGGGCTTAATTTCATAATGATGCAGTAAAGTGGCTTCGTATTTTCGTGAAACCGGCAAATCGAAATCCAGATCGGGTGAATTTTTTATCATCTCAACGGTTAGCTGCACCGGAAAATTTTTTTCGTCCCAGTCGGGTTCTCCAAAAAACTCTTTGGGTATCAGCACCCTTTTGTCTTTAAAAATGTTTCCCAGTTCAACTTCCACGTACCGGACGGTCCACTCTTCTTCATCGAAGAGAAAATTTTTTACTTTTCCTTTTTCTCCGTCAATTGCCTGCAATGAATAACCTTTTAATTCTTTTAAACTCCGCTTCATAATTATTTTTTTTAAATTCAGTAGCTTTTTATGCCAATGCTAATTATAAAAGTGTGCCAGAATCACGCTGCTACTTTTTATTCTGCTGAAATACAGGGATTTTAACGCTTATTATCAATAAAAATCTGTTTTGCCCGAAAGCCGGGATGTGGAGAAATTGGGTCGTTTTGTAGAGTAACTTCACATCCGCGACCGGCAACATACTTTTGCAATAATTTCACGGAATTATTTTCGGAAACATACCAGGAGCGGAACATCTACGTGTTTCATAATTTTTGTGGCAGCGTCGTCTTTAAATATACTTTCTACCGGGTTTTGTTTTTTCCTGAAAAGCATTACTACATCCGGTTTGTTCCGGTGCACAAATTTCGTAACGGTTTCAGCAAAATCTTTACCTTCCAGTACGTTGGTTTTTACTGTTGTAGGCAAAAATGATTTTTTTGCATTCTTTTTCCAGGTTTCGCTTTTTAGCTCCATTTCGAGATAGCTTTTACTGCCGGTAACGCTTACCACATTTACAAACGGCTCAAACCTGTCAATTACAAATTTTACATCGGTAAACTGGGTTATGTCGTCGTGTTCAAAGTCAATGGGTAAAACTATTTTTTCAAAATCACTGTATTTTTTTCCCGGGGGAACAATTACAGCAATGGCACGGGCTGTTTTCAGTACATCCAAAATCTCGTCGAGTGATTCAAAAATGGTTCCGTCGGGTTGGGCGCTTATCACAAAAAGTGTGGTTTCTTCAGCGCCGGCTCTTTTTGTAATTTCGTCTTCCACGGTATTTTCAACAATCACCCGGTTTACTTTTAGGGGGTAGTTTAAACGTGAGGCTTCGGCACTCAAAATTTTATCCATTTTTTTGTCGGCAAGACCTTCCTCTCTTTCAAAAATTTCTTTTTGTGAGAGTTTGCTGCCGGGTGTTATCGATTGAGAATCAGACTCTTTGCTGTATGTTCCATGCAGGGCTCTCGAGTCGATGATGTGCAATACATCGGTTTCGGTTTCAAAAGCCCGTCCAACACGTAATCCGTAAGGTATTATTGTTTCCGCTTCACTGTTGATGTCACTAATAATTATTGTCCTCATAGTATATTACTTTTTTTATTTTTTCATGAATGTATGTGCCGGATGCCCGTAAAACATCTCGGCTGCTTCCATAATGGTTTCCGAGAGTGTGGGGTGGGGGTGAATGGTCAGTGCCACATCTGCGGCAGTGGCAGCCATTTCAATGGCCAGTGCCAGTTCGGGAATCATGTCGCCGGCATTTTTACCGACGATGCCCGCCCCGAGAATCCGTTCGTTTTCAGGGTGAACCAGCAGTTTGGTAAATCCGTTACTTTCATTCATAGCTACAGCCCGGCCCGATGCCGGCCACTGGAATTTAACCACTTTATAATCGATATTTTTCTCTTTGGCTTCATTTTCGCTCAGTCCGCAGGTGGCAATTTCCGGTTCGGTATAAATTACTGCCGGAATGCAGCTTGCATCGTTGGCAGCTTTTTTCCCGGCAATTACTTCGGCAGCCACCCTGCCTTCGTAATGGGCTTTGTGCGCCAGCAGCGGCGGACCTGCCACATCGCCGATGGCAAAAATTCCTTTTTCGGAAGTTTGTTGCCGGCTGTTCACTTTTATAAATCCTTTGTCATCGAACTCAACCGAAGTGTTTTCCAGTCCCAGGTTTTTGGAATTGGGTTTCTGACCGATTGAAACCAGTATTTTATCGTATTGTTTGCTGAATTTTTTACCGCCTTTTTCTTCGAATTCCACTTTCAGTCGGTCTCCTTTTTTTCCGATGTTTGTTACTTTGGTTTCGAAGAAAACATCTTTGAAA
>CAYUBV010000111.1:0-8426 GCA_964443035.1 uncultured Tangfeifania sp. | reverse complement strand
TTTTTGCCCATCCGTCAGGTGCAGGACAATCCCGTTTACGCTGGTTTAGTGGAAACCATGGACGATGCGGTGGGTGTGGTCTTACATGCGCTTGAAGAACTTGGGTTGGCTGACAATACTATCGTCATTTTTACTTCTGACAACGGAGGCGTTTCAGCAGGCGATGCGTTTGCAACTTCCAATTTGCCACTGCGGGGAGGAAAAGGGTATCAGTTTGAAGGTGGTATTCGTGAGCCTTATTTCATAAAAGTTCCATGGATGGATATTGCCGGGGAAAAATCATCAGTTCCCGTTTCCGGAACCGACTTTTACCCCACGCTGCTGGAATTGGCAGGCGCCGAACTGAAACCGGATGAACACAATGATGGCGTGAGTTTAGTTCCCGTATTCAAAGGCGAGGCGCTTCCAGAGCGCCCACTCATCTGGCATTATCCTCATTACGGAAATCAAGGTGGCGAACCATCATCCATTATCCGGCTGGGTGAGTGGAAACTGATTCATTATTACGAAGATGGAAGGAAAGAACTATATAACCTGAATACTGATCTGGAAGAAACAACAGACGTTTCGGCGGCAAATCCAGAACTTACGAAACAGCTCAGCGAACAGCTTTTTACTTATTTAAATGAAGTGGGCGCCCGTTTCCCTGAAAAAGACCCGGAATACAAAGAAGAGCTGGAAAAACAGCACCTGGAGCGGATTCGCACGGTGCGCATGCCGCAATTGGAAAAGCAACGGCTGGAGTTTCTTTCCAAAGATTTTGAGCCGGGAAATAACTGGTGGGGAAGTTCAGTGGATGACTAGTTTAAGTTCAGGATCAAGAGCAAGACCAATTGTTTTTTGCATGTAAAACAAGCTGATACGAAATGGTTATGAGGTGTTTAATTTACTGCTCTTTTGGAGCAACAAGATAATTTTTAATCGATGAAAAAAATTCTTTTTACAGTCAGTTTTGCCTTTTTGATTTCAATTTGTGGTGTTAGTCAGCAGTCACGTGAAACTATTTTATTGGATTCAAATTGGAGTTTTATTAACCAGGAAGTTGAAGGAGGCGAGAAGCCGGAACTCAATACAGGTAACTGGGAAGTTGTTCGCGTACCCCATGATTGGGCCATATCGCACGACTTCGACATGAACATTGATATGCAATCGGTTCAGGTTGTGGAAGATGGTGAGAAGACGGCTCAACTCCGGACCGGCCGGACTGGCGCGCTGCCTTGTTTTGGTGTCGGTTGGTATCGCAAAGTATTGCCAATTTCAGCTTCCGATCAGAATAAACGGGTTTTTATCGAGTTTGATGGGGCGATGAGCCTGGCAAAAGTATTCCTGAATGGGGAGTTCATAGGAGAGCAACCCTATGGTTATTCTTCCTTCTCGTTTGAGCTGAGTAAGGATGTTCGGTTCGGTCAGGACAATATTCTGGCCGTCCGTCTCGAAAATAAGCCGGAATCTTCACGTTGGTATCCTGGTGCCGGTATCTATCGCAATGTCAGGTTGGTTAAAACTTCGCCGGTTCGCATCGCCCATTGGGGAACCTACATTACGACTCCTGAAATTTCTGATAAAAGAGCAGAAGTTTCAGTTAAAACTGAAATTGATGGCGTGGGTGCTGCAAGATCAGAAATTAAGCTTGAAACTGAAATATTCAGTCCGCAAGGAGAAAAAGTAGCGACTGTTTCTTCCACCAAAAAAGATGAAGAAAATGGTTTGTTTGACCAGACTCTGAAAATCAAAGCCCCACAGTTATGGAGCATTGAATCACCGGCTCGTTATCGTGCGGTTAGCCGATTATTTGTCGGCAGTGAACTGCAAGACGAATATGTTACTGTTTTTGGGATTCGGAGTTTGCGTTTTGATAAAGACAAGGGTTTTTTTCTGAACGGAAATCATGTGAAATTGCAGGGTGTTTGCATGCATCATGATCTCGGCCCCCTGGGTGCGGCTGTAAATTATCGTGCTACCGAACGACAGATGGAGATTTTAAAGGAAATGGGTGTCAACTCGATTCGTACTGCCCACAATCCACCTTCTCCGGAATTGCTTCAGATTTGTGATAGCATAGGATTGGTTGTTATTGTTGAAGCTTTCGATGAGTGGAAGAATGGTAAAAACAAAAATGGTTATGCAAACTATTTTGACGAATGGGCTGAAAGGGATCTGACAGCAATGATCCGTCGCGACCGGAATCATCCTTCCGTAATAATGTGGAGTATTGGAAATGAAATACGCGAACAACGCATGGAGACCGGTAACGAAACAGCTCAGTTTTTGGCTGATATTTGCCGTAAATTGGATTCAACCCGTCCGGTAACTGCGGGATTTAATCAATATCTTGCCGCTATCGATAATGGGCTAAGTGACGCGCTTGATTTGGTTGGTTTCAACTACAAACCACATGCTTATAAAAAAATACATGCCCAATATCCTGACTACATACTGTTGGGAAGCGAAACAGCTTCAACAGTGAGTTCCCGCGGTGAATACAAGTTTCCTGTTGTTGAAAACAAAGGTCCGTGGTACCCCGATTATCATGTTTCAAGTTATGATTTGGAATATCCATACTGGGCATCCACACCGGATACAGAGTTTGAAATGCAGGACGATTGTGAATTTGTTTTGGGCGAATACGTGTGGACAGGATTTGACTATTTAGGCGAACCAACACCATACAACGAAGGAACACCGGCCCGAAGTTCGTATTTCGGAATCGTTGATTTGGCAGGTTTGAAGAAAGATCGTTTTTATCTATACCAGAGTAAATGGAGCAGCGAGCCTGTTTTACATCTTTTACCACATTGGAACTGGCCGGATAGATTGGACCAAAATGTTCCGGTTTACTGTTACACCAATTATCCAAAGGCCGAACTTTTCGTGAATGGGGTTAGCGCAGGGATAAGGCAAAAAGACAAGAGCGACAAATATTCGCGCTACCGGCTAATGTGGAAGGATGTGACTTATCAGCCAGGTGAAATCAAAGTGGTGGCCTATGACGAAAACAATCAGGCTGTTGCAGAGCAGGTCATCAAAACCGCGGGTGAACCTTATTCTGTGAAGCTTACCGCCGACAGAGCAAAAATTAAATCGGGTGGAAAGGATTTGTCATTTATAACTGTCGAGATACACGACAAGGATGGTAATCTATGCCCACGGTCAGATTATTTACTTTTCTTTAAGGTTAATGGTGCCGGAAAGTTGAAAGCAGTTTGCAATGGAAATCCAATTGATCACACTTCTTTTTCCTCCAATTACATGCGCGCTTTTAATGGGAAAATAGTTGCAGTGATTGAATCAACTGAGAAGTCCGGAGAAATCTCATTGATGGTGTCCGGAGGAAAGTTAATTGAAAATGAAATTAAGATTGAAACTATAAATTAGATGATGATGAAAAAAATATTCGTGGCAGCTATTTTAATGCTAATTGGAATCGCTGCAATAAACGCACAGTCGATCTTAATCGAGGCTGAAAGCTTTACCGATAAAGGTGGATGGGTGGTTGATCCTCAGTTTGTTGAACAGATGGGATCACCTTATCTTTTAGCGCATGGCATGGGAAAGCCGGTGAAAGATGCTTCAACTACCTTCACAGTTCGTAAACCGGGATTATACTATGTTTGGGTGCGCACCAAAAACTGGGTGCCCGGAAATTGGGATGCTCCGGGTAGGTTTAACTTGCTTGTTGATGGTCAAACGCTTGAACGTACCTTAGGGCTTAACCCGGAATGGAACTGGGAATTTGCCGGCGAAATTCAACTTGGAAAGGGAACTAAGCAAATTTCACTTCATGATTTAACAGGATTTGAAGGACGTTGTGATGCCATTTACCTGACCATGGATGAAAGTGAAAAACTTCCCAATGAAATGGTCGGGCTGAAGAAGTGGCGTTCTAATAAATTGGGCGAACCGAGTGTGCCCGAAAAGATTGAGAAATATGATCTGGTGGTTGTTGGGGGCGGCATTGCCGGCTGTGCAGCATCGATTGCTGCTGCCGAACAAGGTTTGAAAGTTGCATTGATCCATGACCGTCCGGTTTTAGGCGGAAACGCCAGCGGTGAGATCCGTGTGCACACGCTGGGCATTTACGGCAAGTTTGAGCGCATCATTAAAATGCTCGATACGGAGCATTATCCCAATGGCTCGCCGTCAGCCCTGCAAGAAGATCAAAGACGAATGGATAATGTAAGGCAGTATGAAAATATCTCACTCTTTCTAAATTACAGAGCCTATGATGCTGATGCCAGGCATGGTAAAATAAATTCGGTTGATGCCCGTCACACTTCAAATGGTGAGCTTCTCCGGTTTGAAGCTCCTTTGTTTGTGGACTGTACCGGCGATGGCTGGATAGGGTATTGGGCAGGTGCAGAATATTCTTACGGGCGCGAAGCCTCTTCAAAATATGGTGAAGCCTGGGATGCTCATGGTCTTTTATGGAGTCCGGAGACACCTGACAATATGGTGATGGGCTCATCGGTTTTATGGCGATCAGAAAATGCCGGTAAGAAGGTCGACTTTCCGGAGGTACCCTGGGCAATGGATGTAGCAAACAATTATGCTGCGAAAAATGGGGAATGGCAGTGGGAATTTTCACGAAACGATATGAGTCAGATCGACGATGCAGAGCGTATTCGTGACCATATGTTTCGTGCGATTTACGGATCGTTCTACAATTATAAACACCCTGCAATTCCGGGCCCGAACTCCGATCAGCCTTCAACGGGCACGCTTGACTGGCAGAAACAACAGGAGCGCGCTGATAGCTTGCAATTACAGTGGGTTGCTTATCTGTTGGGTAAAAGGGAATCGCGCAGGTTGATAGGCGATCATATTTATACCTTCAATGATGTACGGGACAAAACGCAGTTTGAAGACTCTGTGGTTTTTGAGAAGCGTGCTGTGGATGTTCATTATCAGATTAATTTGCTGGATGCTGACCAGCCGGATTTTTTGTCAGAAGCTATGTTCTATAAAACCGGGCAATATATTGTTCCTTATCGAAGCCTGTATTCAAAAAATATTAGCAACCTGTTTATGGCCGGGCGGAATTTTAGCTGCTCCCACATCGGCCTGGGCGGGCCGCGGGTCATGCGTACAACCGGCCAAATGGGAGCAGCAGTGGGGATTGCGGCATCTCTTTGTGAAAAATACAATGTCAGCCCGAGAACTATTTATACTTCGCATCTGGAAGAATATCTGGAGTTGATTGAATCTCAAAAATAAGCCCGATGCAACACGCTTTATTTGGTCTAATTGTTTGTACCTTTTTACTGGGATTCAGGACTGCTGACGAACAGGAGAATCCACTGCAGTGCCGAAAAGCATTTGTGTACAAATCCGAAGCGTTTGCACTAAATGAAACTATCGAGCTTTGCTTTGACACGGCTGGTATTCCGTTGAGATATAAAGCTGAAATTAACATGCCGGTTTGCGACGATACCCTTTGTTCAAATGTAGTCCTCATATTTTATTGGGACCTGGCCGGACATTATACCGGATTTGATACCATTCCCGGAAAGCCCTTAACCAAATTCGACCACCAGGAATTCACTACCGAAGACTATCAGAAAATGGATCAGATTCTGAAGGATCGGAACAGCACGCTGAGGACATTACAGAAGGAAGACTTGATTGACAAGACGGTCAAAATGGAAGCAACAACGGTCGATGCGGTTACCGGAGCGACTCCGGCGACCGTAAAAAATGCAGTGGTCGAAGGGGCTGTATATTCTTCTTTTACCCTTTGGCATTTCGTAAATGGCACAATACGAAACGATCTGGCAGCCTACACCATGAGCCAGTATTCCGACACCATTCTGAGGGTAATGCTGGAGTCCCGCAACTATGAGACCCAGCTTTTTGCATTAAGGCAAATGAACGATGCCGATTTTCGAAAGCATGCTAATCTAATTTTTAGCATACTCGGTCGTAGTTCTCCGCTAATCAATGCTTATATCATAGCGAAATTACCTTTGCCATTCTTAAATCAGGAAATCAATAAAAAATTCATCGCACGCTTTCCTGAATTGGATGATTACAGTAAAAGTATCTTTATTAACAGGATTACAGGTGAAGATAGTCTTATTCCCAGTCTACTCCCTTTGATGACTTCTCAAATTGAGCATCTTGATGAAAGGCAATTGGCTTTAATTTCGGCTTCGTGGAGAAAATATGGATTACCTGGGTATTCAGAATTATTTGATTAAAATTTTAAACCCATTTTATGATGAAAAATATTAAATTAAATAGAGCTATCCTCTTGTTTGGGATTATGGCCTTTTTTGCTGTAAATGCTTTTTCAGCCGGAGAGAAGCACGGACCCAATGTCATTATAATTTTAACCGATGATCAGGGGTACGCAGATGTTGGTTTTAACGGATGTGCCGACATCCCCACCCCCAACATTGATCGTATTGCCGGTAACGGAGTGGTATTCACCAATGGATATGTAACGTATGCTGTTTGCGGTCCCAGTCGGGCCGGATTGATTACCGGACGATACCAGGACCGTTTTGGCGGGAGTAGAAATCCTTTATTTACTCCCCGGGATCCGGAACAGGGATTGCCTCTTTCAGAAGAGACCATGGCCACGGTTCTTGGCCGTGCCGGTTATACAAGCACTATTCTGGGCAAATGGCATCTGGGGGCTCACCGTTCTCAATGGCCATTGAACCGGGGGTTCGACGAGTTTTTCGGCTTCCTTATTGGAGGGCATCAGTATTTCCCGGAATTATGGACGCTTAATGATCTTTCTGAAGTGAATGGTCAGTGGGATGGATACAAAACCAAATTGATGCGCAACAACGGACGGGTGGAAGAGTCTGAATACCTGACCGATGCCTTGTCGCGTGAAGCAGTCAGTTTTATTGAACGACATGCGGATCAGGAACCATTTTTCATGTATCTGGCATACAATGCCCCGCATACACCCTTGCAGGCAACCGATAAATATCTTAATCGTTTCACTCACATTGTAGACGAAGACCGACGTATTTACGCGGCCATGGTCAGTGCTGTTGATGATGGCGTGGGGAAGGTGCTTGATAAAATTGAATCACTGGGGATAGCAGAAAATACAATGGTATTTTTTCTTTCCGATAACGGAGGGCCGGAGCATGATAATGCCTCAGATAATGGACCTTTAAGAGAAGGCAAATCAAGTTTGTATGAAGGAGGTGTTCATGTTCCCTTTGCCATGCAGTGGCCCGGAAAAATCCCCGCGGGAATGACTTATGAGAATCCTGTTCTTTCTTTGGATATAATGGCTACAGCCGTTGCTGTTGCCAATGCTGAAGTCAGAAATCCATTGGATGGTGTAAATCTTTTGCCCTATATCAACGGGGAAACAGATGGAAACCCTCATGATTATCTTTTCTGGAGAAAATTCGATCAGCAATGGCACGCGGTAAGAGGTGCTGAGTATAAATTGCTTGAGCGGTCCGGGAAATCGTCTGAAATTTACAATTTAAAAAATGATTTGGGTGAAACTACCACGCTCGCCCTCAATGATGACAATCAATACGCTACTTTGAAAAAGGCCTATGCGCATTGGGAGAAACAGATGATTGACCCCGCTTACCTCGGACTGATGCAAGGAGCGGCATACAATCAAACCCATCCAGACAGATTCGATATTCCCTCTCCTTTTCAAGTGGATACTACAACTCCTTACGTACCTGAAGGATATGAACTTACCTGGGCCGATGAATTTGATCAACCCGGAAAACCCAATGAGAAATACTGGACGTACGAAAAAGGATTTGTCAGAAATAATGAGCTTCAGTGGTATCAACCGGAAAATGCTGTTGTAAAAGATAATAAGCTGATTATTGCGGGTAAACGAGAGCAAATGTCCAATCCTGAATTTGAGCCAGGTCATGATAGCTGGAAAAAGAATCGTGAATTTATAGAATACACCTCGGCAAGCATCAAGACGGTTGATAAGTTCACTTTCAAGTACGGAATAATGGAGGTGAGGGCCCGCATCGACACAAGTATGGGTTCCTGGCCTGCTATCTGGACATTGGGTGTGGATCGTGGATGGCCGGAAAATGGAGAAGTGGATGTCCTGGAATACTATCGTCATGATGGAATAGCCAAAATTCTTGCCAATGCTGCCTGGAAAGGAAACGATCAATGGGAGCCGGTTTGGGATTCTGAAAAAATTCCCTTTTCCGATTTTTTAGAAAAGGATCCCGAGTGGCCCGAAAAATTCCATGTGTGGAAGATGCACTGGACAGAAGATTTTATCCGGCTCTACCTGGATGAAAGTTTACTGAATGAAATTGACTTGAGTGAAGCTGATTACGAAGACGGATTTAATCCCTTCCGACAGCCCCACTATATCCTTCTAAATCTTGCTTTAGGATCCAATGGCGGAGATCCTTCAAATACTCAGTTTCCGTTGAAATATGAAGTGGATTATGTGCGGGTTT
>CAYUBV010000110.1:0-8460 GCA_964443035.1 uncultured Tangfeifania sp. | reverse complement strand
CGGTAGCGCGTGGCCAGATCGTATGCGGCATCCAACCATTTGTCGGCCAATGAAATCTGGTCTTTCATTTCGTAGGCCAGTGCCAGGTTGTAACGGGCATTAATGGCAAGTTTTCCGTTGCTGTCGCCGGCATATTTTTTCCAGAGGCCGATGGCCCTGTCCCATTTTCCTTCTTCAAAATAATAAGCTGCATCCGAAAAATCGGGAAGGGGCGGAACCGCGTACATGCGGTTTACCGTTTCCCACGAAGCGCGGAAGCGTTTGGCATAATTTTCACCGGCCATGGTTGCCGCAATTTCCAGCGCTTTTAGTCGCGGGGGCGGCTGGTAACCTTTTTGGTAATTTCCCTGGTTATCGTAGCCGTTCCAGAACAAGGTGTCGATAAATGTTTTTCGTTCCATGAGTTTTTCATGTCCGGCATCGTAAATTCCCCACACCGAGACGGTAATTACCTCATTTGTTTTCGGATTTTCAGCATCACCCGGAAAAGTAGAAAAGAAGCTGGAATAGGTTTCGAGGGCTATCAGCACATCTGAACCGGTTGAGGCGGCAAGTTTCTGAATCAGTCCGGCAGGCAGCTCGGGTAAATTTTCCGCCGTGTGCCGGTCGAATGAATTGTAGGGGAAAATCCGGACTTCGCTGAAAGTGTTGCTGGCTTTAAATTCCCGTGCCAGTTCATTCAGGCAGGTAAAAACCAAAGCGCTGTCGAGGTCTGCAGGATCATTTTTCGCTTTTACCAGCCGGTAGTCGGTTTTTAAATAGTGCTGCATGGTATCGGCAGGGTA
This sequence comes from uncultured Tangfeifania sp., assembly GCA_964443035.1. Lineage (GTDB taxonomy): Bacteria > Bacteroidota > Bacteroidia > Bacteroidales > Prolixibacteraceae > Tangfeifania. Next base: position 7,675 of record CAYUBV010000110.1, on the reverse strand, counting down.
TTTGAAATTCCGGTAAAACAGTGCCACATTTTCAGCCGATGGAGGTACCGCAACTTCGCCGGGTTTGTATACCTCGATGGGATATTCGTTATAAACTGTGCAGGCAGACAAACCAGCCAGTAAAAAAATAAATGGCAGCAACAGGCGATTCATATTTATTGGTTTTTCAATTCTTTATTTCTTCTTTCCAGGGTCCGCAGGTAGTCGTAAGTTGCCTGCCGGTACATTGTATCGTATGATTTTAATGCCCATGAAATGGCTTCGTCTACATTGCCGAGCATTTCGTACCCGACAGCAATATTAAACAATGCTTTACTTTTCAGCGATTTGGAGTTGCTGTTTTCAGCGGTTTCTTTCCAAAGGGTAATGGCATCCTGCCAGTTTCCGTTATTTACCAATTGGCTGGCCTGCTTTAGTTTATCATTGCCGTTGTTAAAATAAACCCGCTGTTCGGTTCGCCAGATAACTGCAATTTTTTCCGAAAGTTCGAGCGCTATTGCAATTCCTGTTTCGGTAAGCGCCTGTTTTACAGGAGTAAACCTGCTAAAAAGGTTCCGGGCCGACACATCTGCATCTTCCCAGATGAGGGTGTCGCGCATTGTTTCACGCATGGCTATTTTTTCTTCCACCGGATCGTACACGCGAAAAAGCGCTTCGTAAACCACTTTCATTTGCGCCTGTGCTGCGGAGTAGAATCCATCGCTGAACGCATCGAAATATGTTTCGTTGCCATAATCGGTAATCACCCTTGTTTTCAGGTGGTCGAGCGATAAAACGGCATCGGTTTCATACGTTTCGGTAAGATTTTTTACGGTGTCCCACGGCATGGTTAAACCTGAAAATGAATTGTTAAAAGGTTTCAGGAACCGGTTTTCGGGAATTACATAATCGTACCTTCCCGATTCAAAGAGCAATTCTCCAACCACTTTCAGCGTGGTGTCGGCCATTTGGCGGTCGTAAATTACGGTATCGTAATTAAATCGCTGGTTATAAAAAATAGTTTGAATGGAATCTGCTTCCAAATCGGTGAATTTTTCATCTACTGCCTGGGTAACAATTGTAAGGCTTTGAATATCTGTTGGCAGGGTTTTTTCAGCCGGGACTGGTATTTCTATCAATAACGATTTGGTTGAAACACATGAAAAAGCAAGCAACACAAACAATGCAACTGCTATATAGTTTCCTGCTTTCCTGAATATATTTGTCATCTCCCGCTACCTCCGTTTAATATATGCCCCAGTATTTTCTCAAAAACCATTCCAGACTTAACAATAACAGGAAAACAAAAAACAGCCACCGCAGGTTTAGCAGTTCATTTATCATTTCCTGGAAATAGGACTGTGGTTTTAATTGATTGCTGTTATTAATTTCTTCAATAAGTTGTGACGTTTGCCCGGGCAGGTAAAAATTTCCACCGCTTTGGCCGGCCAGTTGGTAAAGCATCCGGTGGTTGGCCCGGGTTACAATATTTTCGAGGTTAACAGCAGTTACTGTAAAGTTTCCGGTTTCGGTAAATGTTTCATTCCCGATGGAAACTTCCGAAGTAAAACTGTAATTGCCTACCGGCAGTTTCCCGGCATTGAGTGTATACGAATCTCCCTGAACATCGAAAGTAAACCCGAACTCATCTCCCTGTTCGTTTACAATTTCAATATTGACTTCTTCTGATGTAATGCGTTCGAAGGCATCGTTGTAAACTTCGGCTTTCAGGATTACATCGTCTATTTCGGCATAAACCGGCTGGAAATCAATCATGAAATTGTCTTCGTTTTCGCGCAGCGCCAGGTATTGCACCAACTGGTTTATAAGTTCATTGAACTGATCGTGGTTCTGATTTATATAGTAGTTGTTAAGCCGCCATTTCCAAATGCCTTCGCCAAAAATAAACCCGGTCTTCCGGCCATTAAAAACGCCGGTGGCAATCAATGGTTTCGAAGTTTCAATGTTGTTGATCTTCTGATAAAGCAGCGTTGTAAATTCCGGTTCGAGGTTATAATTGGCAAAAGGCGACAGCAACGGCGGAAATTTCGGTATTATTTCGCGGAAACTTTCGCTTAATGTAAATGTGCCGTACGCCGGATTTATAACTGCCTGCGTTTCTTCGGCCGAACCTGCCAGCGGTTCAATTTCAACACCTGCCGGCAATGTATTGAGTTGTGGAATAAATGTTTGGTTTCCTACAATAAAAAGCAGTGGAACACGCCGGTTTTGGGATTCTTCAATCAGGCTGGCCATCGATTTTCCTGATGTTGGAAGCTGGTTTAAAATAACCAGGTTGAAATCGGTAAGGTTCGACGGATAAGGTTCTTCGTAAAAAACAGATACTTCATATGATTTTTGTTCCTCCAGCGTATTCTTTACCGCTCCGTTATCGGGGTGCGGGCCGTCTGAAAGTATCAGCACTTTTTGTTTGTTTTCCAGCACATTCACCACAAACTCACTGCGGTTATTGCTGGTGTTTCTTTCGTTTTCGGCAACTTCAATACGGGCAGTAAAATGTTTTAATCCCGGTTCACCTGCATCGAGAATAAACTGGTGCGAGTAAAAAAAGTCGTTGTTGGCTGGTGTTACAATTGTTTCCGCCAGTTTTGTGTCGTCCTGATAAACCGACAAATTAAGCGGCCGGCCGGTAAGTTTTGAAAAACGTACATCCACTTCCACCGGGAATTTATTCCCCGAAAAGGAGGTACGGTTTACACGCACATCCTGAATGCGGGCATCGGCAATTACAGTGGTGTCGCCCAATCCAATGGTATAAACCGGGGAGGTGAGTTGTTCGGTCATATTTACCGGGTTTTTCCCCTGGTTGTAAATGCCGTCGCCGGCAATAATTATCGCCCCGATGTTGTCGTTAAAATGGTTGCTGCTGATGGTTGAAATAAGCGCACTGTAATCCGATTTTTTATCCTGAAAGTTTAATGCTTCCTCAGTACCGGTTTCCTGCCCGAAGATGTAATTTATCAGTGTGTATTCATTGCCCAATTCACTGTTGACTGACTCCCTTATTTCTTCAACAGTTGCTGCCGCACTGGCCGAGTCTCCGGCAGCTACTACCGAGCCTGAATTGTCCCAGGCAGCAATAACAACCGGGTTTTGCACAATTCTTTTCAGGTTTTTCAGAAACGGCATAAGCAGAAGAAATGCAATCAGGAAAAAGGAGAGAAAACGCAAGCCCATTAAAATACGGACCTGGTTTTTTGTAAGTTCCCTGTTGTCTTTATTCTTGAAATAGAGCAATAAAACAATGCCTGCCGCAGCAATCAGTGCGGCAATCAGCAATGCGAACCAATAATTTGTACCAAATGAAATCAATGTTGTTCCCTTCTTTTTTTAGCGGACGTAAATATACAGAACTCCTTTTTAAAACGCTGTTTTATATGTATAATTACACGAATTTTAAAAATCCAATAAATTTCTTTTTGTTTGCAGTTTCAAAAGAACAAAAAGTAAATGTTGCTGAAAAATATTGGCGCATGAAACGTTTAATTTTTTATTTCAATTGTAAATGATACCACGAATAGTGTTTGTATTGATAGCCATTTTTGGCATTTTTAATTTTTCGGCAGCACAAAAATTCCAGGTTGAAAAAAGCACCCTGGTTTATAAAGAAATTGACGGCGTTCAGCTTGAAATGGTTGTTTATCAACCAAAGTTTGAGTTTAATGTTCAAGTTCCTGCCATTGTTTTTTATTTTGGCGGCGGGTGGGTAAGCGGGAATCCCGGCCATTTTGATTTGCAGGCCAAATACCTCGCTTCGCGGGGAATGGTGGCTGTTTGTCCGGATTACCGTACAAAAAGCAGGCACGGAACCACACCATTCGAAAGTGTAAAAGATGCCATTTCTGCCATGCGTTACCTGAAGATTCACGGAGCGGAAATGGGAATCGATACTTCGCGGATTGTGGCTGCCGGTGGTTCGGCCGGTGGACATTTGGCGGCCTGTACAGCTCTTATCGATGATGTGGAAGAGGAAACCGGCAACAAAAATGTTTCGCCCAAACCATTTGCGCTGGTGCTTTTTAATCCTGTTGTAGATACCGGCAAAAACGGATATGGGCAGGAAAAACTCGGGGGACGAGAGTTTGAGATATCACCCGTGCATCATATCACCCAAAATGTTCCGCCCACACTCATTATGCACGGAAAAGCCGATGAGGTAGTTCGTTACGAGAATGTAGAACGTTTTCAGGATGTGATGAAGCAGGAAGAAAACGAATGCATTTTGAAAGGCTATAAAAAACAGGGCCACGGTTTTTTTAATTACAACCGGAAGCCCCGTTTTTTTAAGAAAACACTTCAGCGAACCGAAATTTTTCTGGATGAATATAACCTGCTGAAAGGCGAAAGCTGGGTGAGAAAATATATGAAATCGTTGAAATAAAAGCTTTCAGAAAATTTCAAATTCCCAGTGCTTTGTTCGCCTTTTCAATTGCTTTGAGTTTGTTTTCATCGAGCCCCCCAAAAAATGAAACACCGGAAGCTCCGTTTCTTAGAGCAACTTTCACGCCTTCTTCCAGTTCTTCGTCCGATTTAAAATCGGGCAGGAATACACCTGCATAGAGCGGAAATTTACCACACAGAAAATGGATTCCTTCATCTACTGCATCGCCAATCCAGCTCACATTTTCCTTGTAGAAGCCATGGTAAATCATGGGAAAAACGGCATCCAGGTTCCAGCGGGTCCAATCCTGCCGAACAATCCTGCGGGCCACTTCGGGTGTTGGAAAAACCGCTGCGGTAATGGGTTTATTGTATTTTTCGCGGGCCAAACCGGATAGCCGGTTTACAACTCTTGTAACCTGGTCGTAACGGTAATGCCTCCACGAAATACTTTGGCCGGGAAATTCAAGTTCCAGCGGATCTTTTCCGTGTGCTTTTTTGAAGTTGCTGCGGCAAACATCGCAGTAGCAAAAATCGTATTCGGGCAATTCCTTTGTCTGTTCAATTCCGTATTTGTCCCAAAGATTAACCGGAAGAATAACATCGGAATAACGCACATAATCGAGGTGAATTCCGTCCACATAGTCGTTGTCGAGTATTTCTGAAACCTGTTTTACAAGGTAATCGGCTACTTCGGGCCGCGACGGGCACAACCAGCGGTAATATCCCACATACGGCGGATTGGTAGCGCATGATTCACCGGTGCGGCTGATGGCATACCATTCGGGATGACGCTCGAGCAACGACTTTTCTCCCCGGTTCATGGTCCACATCCACCGGTGGGTCTCCATACCGGATTCTTTGGCCACACGGAAATGTTTTTCGCTATCGCTTTCAAAAAACACCCCCCTGATTCCGGCCTTGTAAAAACGGTCGTATTTCTTTTTCAGAACTTCTTTTGAATCCTGCTTGTTGGGACGTTCCCAGTACCAGTGTTTCAGGCTGTTTGGTTTACCGGCTTGCTGCCATTCTTTTGCTGAAGACGAACGGGCTGTCAGCAGTCCCGCCCCGGCAAGCAACGATGTTTTAATAAAATCTCTTTTTTTCATGTTCTATCGGTTTTTATGAATATTTATTTTCCCGTTGTTGTTTAACGTCAGCCTCATTCCGTCATTGGTTTTGGCAATCAGAATGAACTGGTAAGCGTTTGAATGAAGCTCGATTTCCATTGTTGTATTCTCTTTTGTTTCAATGATTCTGGCTTCCGAAAGTTCTGCCAGCGATTCCGCAAATTTCCCATTTTTATGGCGGTAATGATGTTGTTTGTAATAAATTCGCCAGAGATGATCACGCAGCCTTTTTTCCACAGGTTCCGTAAATGTTACTGAAGAACCGGGCCTTTGTGTTGAAAATTGCAGGAATCCCCATCTTTCAGGATAGTGCATATTTATTATTCCGATGGGACTCCAAACCCAGTTGTCCTCCCGAATCAGGCGGCCTTCTTCATCTTTTTTTCGGTGATATTTGCCATCGATGATTTCGGTTTGCCACTGCACCCTCGAAAAATTTATTCGCCAGATATCGCCGTTTTTGGGTGTTCTGGTATGGATGGTTAATCGCAAATCTTTAAAAGGAATGGCCACTTCGAGTGTCCATTTTTTGTCTTTATCGTCCGGATTATTTAGCGTTCCGTCAATTGAAACAGCCGACTTAATTCCGGTGGAATTCCACGAAATCAACGGAATTCCGCCGTTCCGGTAGGGTTTTGTCATGAACAGATCGAACAGGGTGTTTTGGGCGTTGAATTCATACTCAAAATAATTGTGGGTATCGCCGTCCGGATCGATAAAAATTTCGAAATCATTCTCGTGATACACAATTTTGTCGTGTTCCTCATAATAACCCCAAACATGTGGTTCTTCCATTTCTACAAAGAAGTAAATGTTTTCTTCGTCCCAGAGCATTTTCATTCTTGTTTGATAAGTGGGAAGCGGTTTGGCTGTGCCTTCAATATCGATAAAAGTTTCCGTCCACGCGGCAGCCTGCCAGGCTTGTTCCCGGGCAAGTCCGTCAACAGTAATTTCTTTATCGGTTTGATGGATTACGTACTGACGTTCAGGAATAAAAAGATGTTCAAACGAGGGCCAGTCTGTTTGTGCATTTACTAACGAAGGCAAAACAACTCCAATCAACAGCAGAACGTTTACGATATGCTTTCTCATGATTAAAACTCCAAAATTTTAAATTTTTCTGATTACTTAAATGCCTTTTTAAAGCCATTCGGTTACTGTTCAAAAAAACAAAGTTATTGAAAATATTAATTTTAAAAATTTACTTTTTAAAAAAAATTAGAAATACGGAATAAAATTTTTAGCATCATGGATGAATTCTTTCTGATAAATGAAACGATGAAGTTGACGGGATTTGTTTTATTTCTTTTATTTTTACTTTTTAAAACAGAACTAATCAGAATTTCAAATTAAATTAAAATCAAAATGCGTATACTTCTTAATTTTTCTAAAATCGTGTTGTTATTGGCAGTCGTTATTGTTTCAGCCTGTAACTCTAAACCGAAATCACAGCAAAGCGATGAAAAATCTGCAACTGCGGAAACCGAAGAAAACTGGATACAGTTATTCAATGGAAAAGACTTAAATGACTGGCAGATAAAATTCACTGGTTTTGAGTTGGGCGAAAATTACAACAGCACCTTCACGGTTGAAGATGGCCTTTTGAGGGTTCGTTACGACGAATGGGATGAATGGGGAGCTGAGTTTGGCCACATTTTTTATAAAGATGAATTTTCGCACTATCGTTTACGCGTGGAATACCGTTTTGTAGGCGACCAGGTAAAAGGAGGACCCGGCTGGGCGTTCCGAAACAACGGTTTGATGCTGCACGGACAGCCAGCCGAAACCATGGAAACCGACCAGGATTTTCCTACGTCCATCGAGGTACAATTGCTGGGCGGAAACGGCACTGACGAACGCTCGACAATGAATTTGTGTACACCCGGAACAAATGTGGTGATGGACGGCGAACTGGTTGAACAACACTGCATAACTTCAGATTCGGATACTTACCACGGCGACCAGTGGGTGACTGTGGAAGTGGAAGTTCGCGGAGGTGAAGTAATCCGCCATTTTGTGGAAGGCGAGGAAGTTATGAAGTACGAAAAACCTCAGCTCGATCCGCGCGATCAATATTACGATAAGATGCTGACAGTTTATGGCGACGAAATTATTACCGGCGGAACCATTTCGCTGCAGGCCGAAAGTCATCCTACTGATTTCCG
>CAYUBV010000109.1:0-8612 GCA_964443035.1 uncultured Tangfeifania sp. | reverse complement strand
AAAACCTGACTGAGGAAACGGTCACTTTTGTGTGGCTAACCGGAATTGGTTCTTCGCCGGGCCGCGCTCAATTTGATGTAAAAATTAACGGCCAAGGGAAATTTTCTTTCTGGGCCGATGGTGCTGAAAATTGGAAAAAAACAGCCGAAGACGGCTCCACGCTCTCTTTTCAAAAAGACATGACCGACCAGTTTGGCGACCAGTTTGGATTTATGTTTCTGCAAATACCTTCTGAAAAAGTAAAAAAAGGCGAACCGCTAAAAATAAAAGTTACAGGCGGAAATTTTAACAAGACATCGTGGTACATGACCTTTAAATTTCCGGTAAAAAGCGGACTGAACTTCAAAGCTTTTCCGGCGATTGTTGAAAACAGGAATTCTGAAAAGCAGCTCGGGGTGGCCGGAATTTTGCATTTTGGACCGCCGGCTAAGGCCAGTATTTTTCTGGATGATAAACTGATTAAAGAAACCAGGCTCGAATTCGGGTACAATTATGTCAGAGTGGAACTGCCCGTGGTGAATGAAGAGAAAAAGGTTAATTACAGTTTGCAGGCAGGAGATTTTTCTGATGATGGCGAACTCACACTGAAACCGGTCAGGAAATGGCGGGTGAATTTTGTGCAGCATTCACACACCGACATTGGCTACACACGGCCGCAAACCGAAATCCTGGCCGAACACCTGCGATACATCGATTACGCACTCGATTACTGCGACATCACGGATGATTTCCCCGATGAATCGAAATTCAGATGGACCTGCGAAGCATCGTGGGCCGTGGATGAATATTTGAAAAGCCGGCCGGCAGAGCAGGTTGAACGCCTGAAAAAACGAATAAAAGAAGGCCGGATTGAACTCACCGGGATGTATTTCAACTTTGACGGCCTGCCGGATGAACAAACACTGGCGGCCTCATTGCAACCCCTCAAAAGGTTCAGGAATGAAGGTCTGGATGTGAAAGTGGCCATGCAAAATGATGTAAACGGAATTGGTTGGTGTTTGACCGATTATTACAACGATTTGGGAGTGGAATATCTGAATATGGGAACGCACGGTCACCGGGCGCTGATTGCGTTTGACAAACCCACGCTTTTCTGGTGGGAGTCGCCATCGGGGAAACGAATGCTGGCTTACCGCGCCGAACATTACATGACCGGCAACACGGTGTTTAAAATTCATGCCGGCGATTTTAACCAGTTTGAAAACGAGCTCCTCTCCTATTTAACCGACCTGGAAGGAAAAGGATATCAGTACGAATTGATTTCCATTCAGCATTCGGGCTATTTAACCGACAATGCTCCGCCCTCTACACTGGCATCGGATATGATTCGAAAATGGAATGAAAAATATAGCTGGCCTAAGCTGAAAACAGCCACAGCTACTGAATTTTTCGAAGAAATGGAAGTTGCGCATGGCGACGAATTCCAGGTAATTCGCGGTGCCTGGCCCGACTGGTGGACAGACGGATTTGGAGCATCGGCCCGCGAAGTATCGGCAATCAGAACAGCCCAAACGGATTTGATTGCCAATGCAGCCGGACTGGCGATGGCTGCAATTCAGGGTTCCAAAATTCCGGAAAATACAGACCGGGAAATTGAAGACATTAACAGTGCGCTTCTGTTTTACACCGAACACACAGTGGGTTACCACGGAAGTGTACGCGAACCGTTTAGCGAAAATACCATGGAGCAACGGGCCATAAAAGAATCTTACGCGTGGGAAGCAAGCCGCCGGGCAAAAATGCTGGGCGAAAAAGCAATGGGACTGCTGCAAAGTCACATTCAGCGCGACAAAGAACCCTCGCTTGTGGTTTACAATACGTTGAACTGGCAACGAAGCGGACTTTTCAAAGTGTACATCGATCATCAGATTTTGCCACGCTACAAAGATTTTGAAATTACAAATGAAAACGGAAACGAAGCGAAAGCCCAGCCTGTTGAACACTTTTCCGACGGCACCATGTGGGCAGTTTGGGTGGATGACATTCCGGCATTTGGCTACAGGAAATATCAAATTAAAGTGAGCGATACAGAAGAAAATCAAACGGAAACAAACAACAATTCTGAACTGGAAACACTTGAAAACCAGTGGTACAAAATCACGATCGATAAAAAGCGGGGCGCCATTTCAAGCTTATTCGACAAGCAGTTAAACAAAGAATTAACAGATCAGCATTCAAAATGGAAACTGGGCGAATTCATTTACGAAACGCTTGATAACCGCTCGCAAATGGAAGCTTTCAAACTTGATAACTACGAGCGGGAACCACTCGATTCGGTTTGGATGGATGGTTTTGAAGAAGGCCCGATCTGGAACACTATCCGGGTTAAAGGAAAAACCAGGGCAGCTTTTCCTGAGGATGCTTACAATTTTGAAATCAGGCTGTTCAACTCTTCCAAACGAATTGATTTGGGTTACCATATTGAAAAGAGAATGGTCACCGAACCGGAAGGAATTTACATTGTTTTCCCGTTTAAACTCGATAACGGAACGCTTTCATTCGATGTGCAGGGTGGAGAAATGAGGGCCGGAATCGACCAAATTCCGGGTTCTTCCAACGACTGGAACTCGGTGCAAAATTATGCACGTTTGGCGAACAATGACGAACAGATTTTGCTGAGCTCTCCGGAAATTCCGCTGATGCAGTTTGGCGGCATAAACACCGGGCGTTACCAGGCAGGCGCCACACCTGAAACCACACATATTTTCGGATGGCCGATGAACAATTACTGGGTAACCAACTTCAATGCAGAACAGCACGGTGGCATCACCTGGAAATACACCATTTCGAGCGAAAACATCAGTTCGCAGCAGGCAGCTACCCAATTTGGATGGGGAAACCGCGTGCCGTTTTTATCCAGAATTCTGCCGGGTGGAGGAACCGGAGGCGGCAAAAATAAAGGTTCTCTGATTTCCGGCTGGCCCGAAAATGTGTTGCTGGTGAGTGCAAAACCCGCTGACGATGGAAGTTTTCTTTTTCATGTTCGGGAAAGTGCCGGAAAACCTACTACGCTTCAGCTTAAAAATGAAAAGTCAGGACAAAAGATATTGCTGAAGGAAGTAAATGTTCTTGGAGATAAAGTTGAAAACAGTTCGATCCGAATGGAACCTTATGAAAGTAAATTTTTTAAAATAAGCTATTAAACCCCATCGGTTGCAAAAAGAAAAAAGCGGTGAAAATTCACCGCTTTTTTCCTCAAAGACAAACAACTAATGACTTTTTATTAGTTAGCTTTGAACTACTTACAACCAATCAAAATCCGGTAAGTCCACTTTAAAAACATTTCGTACAAAGCCACCTTATTAATACGGAAGCAGTCATTCATAGTTTCAGAATAGAAATGTTTTAACAATTTTTAACCAGACAAAAAGGTGGCAATTATTTGTAATTCCTTTTAAGCCAGCGATTCAAAAACTTTCTCGAGCAACTGTTTTGTTGCAATAATTCCATTCATTTCCGAAAGTTCGCTGCCTTCATATTCTATTCCAACCCACCCTTTGTATCCTGAGTCTTTTACAATTTTCATCAGGCGGTAATAATCGGAATGAACTTCATTTCCTTTTTCATCAAATTCATGCGACTTGGCACTTACGCCTTTGGCATAAGGCATTAATAATCTGACTCCTTCATATCGGTTAAATTCTTCTCCGGTTTCACGGTTAATGACAAAATTGCCAAAATCGGGCAAAGTTCCCGCTCTTTTATGATCGACCATTTCAATTAAACCGGCCAGCCAGTTTCCGTTGCTCGATAAGCCTCCGTGATTTTCAACAATAACATTGATCTTTTTATCGGCGCCATAATCACAAAGCATCCGCAATCCATCGGCAGCCTGTTTTTGCTGCTCTTCGTAACTACCGCGACTACCGGCATTTACACGAATTGAGTGGCAACCAAGATGTGCTGCTGCATCTACCCATTTTTTATGGTTTTCAACGGTTTTGATGCGTTCGCTTTTTTCGGGATGCCCAACCATTCCTTCGCCGTCAACCATGATCAAAACATTCTGAACACCTTCATTTTCTGTGATCGATTTCAAACGTGCCAGGTATTTTTCATCTTTTGCCTTGTCTTTAAAGAACTGGTTCACGTACTCCACACCGTTTATTCCGAGCTTCCGGGCGGTTACCGGGAAATCGAGATTGTCCATTTCGTTGGCAAATAACGTTTTGTTCAACGACCATTCGGCCAAAGAAATCTGAAAAGGAGATTTTTTAGCCCCGAAACCTGCCAAAGCCGGCGAAACCATCATCGTTCCTGCTGCGGCAGCCATTGATGTTCTCAAAAAATTTCTTCGAGTTGTATTTTCCATATTAATTGATTTTAGTTATTATGAATGATCTAATAATTATACATATTTAAACCGTTTAATGTTCTTCTTGGGTGTTTTTTCAAACTCCTCATTCACCATCTCAAAAGCTGTTATCTGCTCATAACGCGGCAGTTCTGCATTCAGTTTTTTACGGTTTTCTTCCATCACTTTTTCCATATCTTTCACATGTCCGGCTGTTATGGCTTCATGATCGGGATAGACCTTTGCCACCAGTTTTCCGCTACGCCCGGTAACTACACATTCAGCAATATACGGCAAATTCATAATTTTTGCTTCAATTTCTTCCGGGAAAATATTCTGCCCCGACGGACCGAGTATCATATTCTTTGAGCGGCCCTTGATGTAGATAAAATTATTTTTATCAATAATTCCGAGATCGCCGGTTTTCAGCCAGCCATCTTCAGTGAAAGCGGCTTTTGTGGCTTCTTCATTTTTGAAATACCCGGTCATCACATTTTCACCTTTTACCTGAATTTCTCCGACATTGTTGTATGGATCATCCGAATCGATACGGACTTCCATGCGGTCGACCAGGCGGCCTGCCGACGAAGGCATGGTTTTATCCCACGCTTCATAACTGATGAGCGGCCCGCATTCAGTCATTCCGTAACCAATAGTAAACGGAAAGTTGATGCGCTTGAAAAACTCTTCCACATCGGCGCTCAGTGGTGCTCCGCCAATCACAATTTCGAAAAAACGTCCACCAAAAGTGGCAGTTAGTTTTTCCTTTATTTTTTTAAGAATCAGGCCTGAAATAAATGGCAATTTCAGTAAAATCTTCATTACCGGTTTTTCAATGGTCGGCAAAATCCGCTTTTTGTAAATTTTTTCGATTACCAGCGGAACCGATAAAACAAGGTGTGGGCGTACTGACCCGAACACTTTTGTAATTATTGCCGGCGAAGGAATTTTGTTTAAAAAAGTAATGTGACAACCGAGGGTTACCGGAAATAAAAACTCGAACAGCAAACCATAAACATGCGCCATGGGCAAAAAAGAAACGATTTTGTGACCCGGTTCCAGCGGCATGTGCTCATGTGCATAAACAATGTTTGAAACCAGGCTTCTTTCGGGAATCATTACCCCTTTTGTAAAACCCGAAGTTCCTGATGTGTATGAAATGATGCAGGTCTGTTCCGGGTTCCATTCAACAAACTCAAATTGCTGCTTCCCGAGCTTATTCTTTTTATAATAATCAAAAGCATCGGCCAGCTTGTATTTAAAGTTTTTATCTTTTGCTGCATGCAGCGAAAAATCTTCGAGCACTACCACAGACTGAAGCTTTTCAGCGTTGCCGAAATCAATTTTATCAAGCAGCGATTTTGCACCGATAACCAGTTTCGACTCTGAATGGTTAATGATGTGATTGGTGTTGCTTTCATTAAAATCGGGCAAAACCGGCACAATTACAATACCCGAAGAGACAGCCGAAAGAAAAACCGCTCCCCAGTGCGCTGAATTTCTTCCTAAAACAGCAATTTTATCACCTCGCTGTAATCCAATCAGTTGATAAAACAAATGCAAAGATTTTATGATTTCAGCTACCTCAGAATACTTAAAATCTTTTCCTTCATAATCGGTAAAGGCCATTTGCTCCCAGTTGGAACGAAAAGCCGTTGTGTAAAGATTTGATAATGTACTGTTTGCCATCGGTTATTATTTTACATTTTATTCAAAATTAGAAAAAATCGGGTTAAATCAATGTTTTTTTAAAAACAAGCCTAGTTTATGCATTATTAATACAAAGTCTTAATTAAATATTTAACTTTTATTAACATACTTAATTAATCGCTGATTTATAATGTTTTACCTTATTAATTTGTGTTAAAGTTTATTTTTATTCAAAAAAAGATAAACAAATATCTTTTTCGTTTTTTATAGTGTTGAAAGTTTATAAAACAGAAATTAAAAAATTAAAATTTAGAAATCATGAAAACAATGAAAACAGCATTATTAACAACAGTACTCTCGGTTTTGGCAGTAGCAGTATTTGCATCAGGAAATTTAAAAGTAAATATGTCGCAGGCCGAATCGGAAAAAGCAACGGTAGAAGCCACAAACGATAAAATGGAATTATTCGAAATTAAAGTTCGGGATGAGTTCGGTGACGTGGTATATTCAAAAACCGCAAAATCTCAGACGGAAAATTACAAAATGAAATATGACTTTTCAGCATTGGAAGACGGGACTTATTTCTTAAACGTAAAACATGGTAAAGAATATCACCAAAAACATTTCCAGCTTAATTCGGGTGAAGTAAATATTTTAAGTGAAAGAAAAGTAGTTGAGCCCTATTTCATTCAAAAAGGCGACAAAGTAGAAATGTCGTACCTCAACTTTCCGCAGGATGAAATGAGCATTCACATCTATGACGACTATGGTTTGCTGCACGAACAAAACCTGGAGAATAAATTCGCTGTGCACAAAGCGATTGATCTTTCGGAACTGCGATCAGGAGTTTACAGAATTGTATTTGCTTCAGGTTTCGATATTTTTGAACATGATATAACTGTGAAATAACCAGTAATTTTTAAGTTGAAGTAAAAGCCGGTTCAGAATTGAACCGGTTTTTTTGTTTGCCCTTTTTCCTGCTTTTTCTTGCAATCAAAACCCTTCAGCATTAAAATCACATTTTTGGCAGGTTCAGGCCTAAAATGTTGTATTTCGTGCTCAAAAATCAGGGTTTGAGAGGAATGGTTCTTAAAACCTGTATAAATCTCATTTAAATCAGTAATTTTGAACAGAATTGTTTAGGCAGAATTGCTTAACAATTTCGTCCTTAGTTTCTCTCCGCATTCAAATGCAAATGAAAGCCGGTAAAATCCGGCTTTTTTATTGAAGTGAATCAAACTCAGATAAGCTTAATTTTTTCACCCATCACTTCCACAATATCGCCCGAACGCAATTTTGCCTTTTTTCTGAACTCGGGTTTTCCATTTAAAACCACTTCACCTTTGTCAACAAGAATTTTTGCGTGTCCGCCGGTTTCGGCAATACCGGTTATTTTGAGCAGCTTTATCAGCTCGATGTAATCCGATGTCAGTTCAAATTCCTGCATTATAAATTTAATTTTCGTTTGATTTTTTTTGGAATGGCATCTTTATGCACCAAAATGGCAATAGTTTTTAGTTTTACGTAGTCGTCAGTCATGTGCAGATAACCTCCAAAATCATTACTCCCGGGGCCCCACGAATTTTTGGTATAAAAAGCTGTTTGTCCGTCTTCATTTTTCGAAAGGCCCACCACATGCATTAAATGGTCGTCGGTGGTAGAGCGGTCGTGAAAAGTTTCCTGTCGCATTTGCTGATCAATTTTCCTGCTTTTTTTATTCCATTCAGCTTCGCCTTTTTTGTGGACAAATGTTTTTTCGCTGGTGTCGCCGTCCCAGCAAAAAGTATAGCCGTTTTCAATGGAATGGACCATCACTTCCATTAAATCGTCGATGGGCAGGTTGTAATAAAGTGCATGCGACCAGTTATCGGGCACTTCCAGCACAAACGATTCATAAAACGGGTGATGCGAATAAGAAGTAAGTTCCACATAATCGGCAGGATCGATGTCAAATTTTTCTTTGTATTCAAACGGAGTAAGATTGCCTTCATCAGTTTTAACTTGATCCGGAACCCGGCCAATGTGTTCCTTCAAAATTGAATCGAGCGATTTTAAATTTCCGAGATGGAAATTTCTGCGTTTTTTGTTGAGGCTGGTAACTTCTTTGTTCAGCTCGTTTGCCAGGTCGCGGTGCCGATAGCGGTCGTCGTCGGTTTTCCCCGGAAATGCTTCCTGCGAAACCATGCCGTGTTCACGTAACACATCAATCACGTCGTGGGCCTGCCCGCCCTGTCCGAAGTTATTGTTGCCGTGATACAGCAAATACTTGCGCGCCTTGTTTTTATAAGTGTAATACACAAAATACATTTCCGACAAATCGGTTTCCGGAAATCCTTTGCGCATAATTTCAGACTCGAGAAAACTGGTGGTGGCGAAACTCCAGCAGGTCCCGGTGCTTCCCTGGCTGATTACCGGCGTATGTTCCAGCTCTTTTTCAATGGTAAACGAACCAGGATTTTTTGTGGCTTGTGCGGAAGTTGCAACTAAAATCAGGGAAATAAATAAAAATGCGCTATTTTTCATATCAGCTATTTAAATTAAATTCTTCTTTTTTCTTTTTAGTGAGGCTCTTTACAACCAGTTCATACGATTTGTCGATGAATTCATAAATCAGGTCATCAGGAATTGAGCCATCAATATCAATGGTATTCCAGTGCATTTTGTTCAT
>CAYUBV010000108.1:0-8618 GCA_964443035.1 uncultured Tangfeifania sp. | reverse complement strand
CTTCATCCGGAAAATTCACATTCCCGTGCGACAGAAAATAGGAAACATCTTCTTTCACATTAATAATGGAAGGCAGAATGGGATAAACCGGCTTTTGGCAGATTTGCATTTTTTTATCGAGCACTTCGTACACATCGCGAATGGGAAAAAGGCCGGGGCTGCCAAAAATCACGGCCATGCCGTCCACATCGAAATCATTTTCGCAGGCATCGATAATTTCTCCCAGTTGTTCCGCAGTTCCGGTAGCCAGAAAGTCGATGGGATTTTCGACAGATGAACCCGGAAAAAGCTTTTCTTTTAGCACTTCCTTTTTAGGTGAATCATCAATTCGCGGAATCTGCAAGCCGCCATCCTCCAATGCATCGGTGAGCATTACGCCAGGACCGCCGGCATGGGTAATAATAGCCAGCTTCTCTCCTTTTAGTTCTTTGCACATAAAAACATTGGCAACAGTTGTGAGTTCTTCGCGGCCATAACAACGAACAATTCCCGCTTTGCGAAAAAGCGCCTCAACAGCGGCATCTGAACTGGTAAGCGCCCCCGTGTGCGACGAAGCTGCGCGACTTCCGGCCTGCGAACTTCCGGCTTTAATGGCAGCAATTTTACACCCTTTGTTTATAAGTGACGAAGCATGATAAAGCAATTTATCCGGATCGTCGATATTTTCGATATAAAGCAGTTTTACCCGCGAACTGGTATGTTCATCAAAAGTTTCATCGAGGTAAGCCAGCACATCTTCCACCCCCGACTGGGCGCTGTTGCCCACTGAAAAAACATTGGCAAAACGCAGTCCTTTCGGAATGCCCGATTCCATAATAAACACCGCGGTTGCCCCTGACCCTGAAATAAAATCACAACCTTCGGGCGTTAATTTCGGAACCGGTGTGGTAAACACACTGGCATGATGCGGAGTCATTACCCCAATGCAATTGGGGCCAATTAAGCACGCATTGTGGCGGTTCACAACATCCACAATCTGCTGCTCCAGCTTTTTGCCTTCCTTACTGGTTTCTCCAAAACCGGCAGAAATAATGATGAATGCTTTTGTCGATTTTTTTTCAGCCAGAATTTTTACCGCATCCAGGCAAAACTGTGCGGGAATAGCCAGAATTGCCAAATCGACTTGCGGCAAATCACCTGCCTGCTTAAATGATTTTATTCCCTGGATTTCCGGATTTTTGGGATTTACCAGGTATAAATCCCCGGCGAATGAATGGTCGACCAGGTTTTTAACAATTTTTCCACCCGGTTTCGAAATATTATCGGAAGCGCCGATTACGGCAATACTTTCGGGACGAAGTAACTTTTCGTTTATCATGAATGCAGTTTTATTTCGTGTAAAATTAGGGAATTCTGCAACAAACATTCCTGACATTTTTCAACCCATCTTTTTAATCCTCTCTTTAAAATCCCTATTTTTGACCAAACTTGAGTAATGAGCGAAAAAAAAGAACAAAAAATTGTGGTTCTAACCCACCTGGTTCCAACCGACAAAGCGCTCATTTTAAACGGCATAAAAATCGCTTCAATATTCAATAAGGAACTTTGCCTGGTGTACCGCTACACAAAAAAAGAAAAAGAAAAGCGCGACGAAATCAGGCAAAAACTGCAGGAATACCTGGAACCCGTAAAAAAAGAAATACCCGCATTAAAGACTTCAGCCATGCTGGTTGGAGGTCGGGTAACGGAAATGCCTGAGCTGCTTGCCGACGATTATGAAGCAATTATGCTCATTACAGAATCATTCCGGTTTAAAAACTATGCAAAAGCAACGGCTTCGAGCCCGGTTCCTTTTTTGTTTATTGATCCCGAAGCACCGGTTTCAATGTTCAGCAAAATTGTACTGCCTGTCGATATCCGGAAAGAAAACAGCGATACTGCTCTTTGGTGTTCCTGGTTCGGGCGGTTCAACAATGCCGAAATTGTTGTGATTGGCGCCAGCGACAAAGGAAAAGAAATGCAAAAAATGGTGGGACAAAATATCCGGCTTACCAAAAATCTTTTCAGTAAATTTAAAATTCAGCATAAAATTTACAAAGGCCGGAAATCGAGCCTGGGAAATGCATTCGAAGCCCTGGAACTGGCCAAATCATCGGGAAGCGATTTACTGGTGATTTTGGGAAGTTCTACCATCACTCCCCTGGACTGGCTGATTGGATTGCCCGAGCGAAAAATTATACGGCAGTCCGAAAAATTACCGGTACTTTTTGTCAATCCACGTCGCGACAACTACATTCTATGCGACTGATTTTTATGCAGAAGAAAATGAATTATTGATGCACACGATGAAAAATTACTATTTTTGCCCAACAAAACAAACAAACCGACTTTGAATTTCATACAATGAAACCAGGCCCTGAGGACAATAAAATATGGCATGTTATCTACACCCGCTCCAGGGCGGAAAAGAAAGTAGCAACTGAACTTACAAACCAAAACATTGAATGTTTTTTGCCCCTACAAAAAAAACTGCGGCAGTGGAAAGACCGTAAAAAATGGGTTGAAACCCCGCTTATTTCCGGGTATTGTTTTGTGCGAATCAGCCGGAAAGAATATGACCGGGTTTTGCAAACCGATAATGTGGTTTGTTACATTACCTTTGAAGGAAAAGCTGCAATTATTCCTTCCGGCCAAATAGACGGACTGAAAAAAATGACACAGCAGTTTGATTTCGAGGTAAGTGTTTCTGAGGAAAACTTTAAACCCGGGCAAAAAGTGGAAATCATTGCCGGCCCACTGACCGGAATTCAGGGAGAACTTGTAAAAAGCAGGAACCAAAACCGGTTCATCCTGCGTATTGAACAAATAAAAACGGTATTTTCATTGGAGATTCCCTCTGAAAACCTTACCGCGCTTCCCGGCGAGGAATGAAAAATCCTTTAACAAAAAATCAAAAATATATTTGGATTATTCTTTTCGATTTTATTCTTTTGAATCGAATAAAAATTCTACTCAAAAAAAGCACTCGCCTGCATGTTGTTCTGTGTAAGTGAGGGAGCGGAGCTGTAATTAACGAAGCATCACTGCTTCAATCAAATCAAAGTAATTCAACTACTTATCATTTTCAACTGTAACCGAGGGAGACATATTGAATGATTGAATCATTAATCACATCCAAAACCCGCATAAAACTTTTACTTAAGTTCTTTTTCAACAGCCAGAATAAAGGTTATCTGCGAAGCCTCGAGAAAGAATTCGGGGAATCGTCAAACGCCATTCGCCTCGAATTAAACCGGTTTGAAAAAGCAGGAATGTTGAAATCGGAATACATAGGAAATCGTAAATATTTCCAGGCCAATACCGAACATCCGTTTTTTAACGACATCAACAGCATTCTGAAAAAATCCATCGGTATCGACAAAATCATCGACCGGGTAACCAGCCAAATAGGTGACCTGGATGCTGCATACGTAACAGGCGATTTTGCCAAAGGCCACGATTCCCAAATCATCGATCTGGTGCTGGTGGGCGAAAATCCCAATGAAAACTACATCAGTAATCTGGTAACAAAAGCACAGGCAATCATCGACCGCAGAATCAGATACATTGTACTCGATGCGGAAGAGATGCGCAAAATTTTCAACCAGAAACCCGTTCTGCTCATCTGGAAAAAAGACGAAAAATAACCCCAATCAATTTCTCAATTTACCAGTTTTACAATTTCGCCATTTTTCAATTTTCCAATTTTTCAGTTTATCAATTTAACAATTTCACAATTTCCTATGCTCAACACTGCCATTTCCGCCGCCATAAAAGCCGGCACCGAAATTCTAAAAATATATAACGACCCCTCCGCTGATTTTTCGGTAGAGAAAAAAGCCGACAACTCTCCGTTAACCATTGCCGATAAGGCAAGTCACCGGATAATTGACGGGTCACTAAAAACAACCGGCCTCCCGGTTCTAAGTGAAGAGGGCCGTAACATCCCGTTTGAAGAACGCAAAAACTGGCAGCGGTTCTGGATGGTCGATCCGCTCGACGGCACCAAAGAATTCATTAAGCAAAACGGTGAATTTACTGTAAACATCGCCCTCATTGAAAACACAAAACCGGTGGCGGGTATTATTTATGTGCCGGTAACCCGTACCTTGTATGTTGGAACTTCAGAAAAAGAGGCCTGGAAACTGGAACAAGCGGAAGATGTTGTTTCTTTGGATGACGTGATGAACCGGGGGCATAAATTACCCCAAAATATTCAAAACCAAAATTATACCATTGTTGGAAGTCGCTCCCACGCCAACGAAGAGACAAAAGCATACATTGAAAAAAGGAAAAAGGAACACCAACAAATCGATATTATTTCAAGGGGCAGTTCGTTAAAAATATGCATGGTTGCCGAAGGGCTGGCAGATGAATATCCGCGCTTTGGCCCCACCATGGAATGGGACACCGCAGCCGGCCACGCCATTGCCAATGCTGCCGGGAAAAAAGTGTGGCACATTGATTTAAAAAACGAATTGACCTACAACAAAGAAGATTTACTCAACCCGTTTTTCATCGTAAAATAATCTCTATCTTCATCCTATGACTTTTGAATCCTGGATAGTCATCATTGCACTGGCTTACCTCATTGTGGCTTTTCTTACCAAAGCCATGCGCCCGGGATTGATCCTTTTCAGTGCAGCCGCCATTTTTATGGCAACCGGTGTTATAACCGACAAAGAACTGATTGCCGGTTTTTCAAACAACGGAGTGATTATTATTGTTGTGCTGTTTTGGGTGAACGAAGGCATTAAACAGTCGGGATTAATTACACGAATGGCACAGGCCTATCTGCCCCGAAAAAAGAACCCAATGGTATTTTTGCTTCCCCGGTTAATGATACCCGTTTCCTTTTTTTCGGCTTTTTTGAATAACCTTCCCATTGTAGTCAACACTTCACCATTACTGATTCGCTGGTCGGAGGGACTAAAAATATCTCCGAAAAAATTTCTTATCCCCCTCTCCTATGCGGCCATTTTCGGAGGAATGTGTTCCCTCATCGGAACCTCTTCCAATTTGGTAATTCACGGCCTGCTGGTGGAAAACGGATTTCCGGGGCTCCACCTCTTCGAACTGGCAAAAGTGGGAGGCATTATTGCACTGGCCGGTTTTGGCTACATGGCTGTATTTGGTAACCTCCTTCTTCCCGGAAAAAAAGTACAACCCCAAAAAGTAAATACCGAAGCCAAAGAATATTTTTACAACCTGGTGTTGCCCGAAAACAGTCCGCTGGTGGGCAAAACACTCCAGGGCAACCGCCTTCCCGGAATCAGCCCACTCGAAGTGCACAGCATTGAAAGAAAAAACAGGTTAATTAAACCCGGTGAAATACCGGTGAAACTAAACCAGGACGACGATATACTGGTGAAAGGCAGCGCCAAAAGCCTCAACTATATTCTTGCCCACAAAGAGATCAAAATTAAGGGCATCGACTACCTGAAACATGAGAAACCGGAAAATCTGAAACAATACGAGGTAGTGCTTTCGCCCCGGTTTATGGGACTCGGACAAACCGTAAAGGAATTTGATTTTTACAACCACTTTAATGCGGTTATTCTTGCCATCCACCGGAACGGTGAACCGCTTACAACTAATCTCAACAACCTGAAATTAAAGGTGGGCGACAATGTTGTGTTGCTGGCATCCGAGAAATTCCTCGACAACTGGGAAACATCCACCATGTTTTACCTTGTCAACTACATGCGCGACCACTACGTCAAAAAGAAACCACTGCAACGCTGGACTTCGCTCATTATACTCACAGCCATGGTAGCCGGCATCATTGTAAACGAAATTGTTTCGTACAGCTACGGAATGCGGCTAAACATTCTTGTGTATGTAACCCTGGCCGCCGTCCTGCTGGTGTGGCTGAAAATACTGCCGCATGAAAACTATACACGCGCTGTAAGCTGGGACATGGTGATTGCCATTGCCTCGGCGTTTGCCATCAATAAAGGTATTCAGAACTCGGGAATTGCAGAAGCCTATGCCCAGGATGTGGTCAGTTTTGTGCAATCGATGGGGCCGCTGGGCGTACTGGCTATTATTTACCTGACCACAACTGTTTTTACTGAAATTATTACCAATAACGCAGCCGTGGCGCTGGTTTTTCCAGTGGCCGTGTTGGCATCGGGCATGCTCGGGGTAAATTCCATGCCTTTTTTTGTAGCCATTGCCATTGCAGGTGCTTCCAGTTTTATGACTGCCGGAGGGTACCGCGCCAATGTGCTCATAAAAGGTTTCGGGAAATATACCCGCGGCGATTTTCTGCGTATCGGCGCCCCAATGCAGCTCATCGCCTTTATCATCAGCATGTGGTTCATCCCGTATTTCTGGCCGTTCTGATTGAAAAAGCAGACAATTGAAAGAAAAATCACAGAATCCTGTAATTAATTTACCCAAACAGCCATTGAAAATATAATAAAACAATAGCACCTAATTTTACAATTCTACAATTTATCAATTCAACACTTTTTACAATTTATCAATTTATTAATTATTATGAATAACATCCACCCTGTATTCGATCGCATCAAAGACCGAACAGCCAAAGAGATTTACATGAAACAAAAAGCAAAAGTCATCTGGTTCACCGGTCTTTCAGGCTCCGGAAAAACCACCCTGGCCAGCATGCTGGAGAGACGGCTTTTCGAACTCAACTACTTTTGCCAGATTCTCGACGGCGACAACGTTCGCTCGGGCATTAACCGCAACCTGAAATTTACCGATGAAGACCGGATGGAAAACATCCGCCGGATTGCCGAAGTTTCCAAGCTTTTTATGAACTGCGGCATCATTCTCATTTGCGCATTCATCAGTCCTACAAAGGAGATGCGTAATATGGCCAAAGAAATTATCGGTGAAGACGATTTCCTTGAAATATTTGTCGACACGCCCATCGAAGTGTGTGAACAGCGTGACCCCAAGGGACTCTACAAAAGAGCCCGCGCCGGCGAGATCATAAACTTCACCGGAATATCAGCGCCCTTCGAAGTGCCGGAGAATCCTTTCCTCGTGATTGACAACACCAACCCGAAACTGGAAGAAACCGTACGCTATTTGACTAAAAAAATAATTCCTGAAGTGAGATTCGATCCAACACCGATACTTTAAACAGGGATGTCGCCCCAGAAGCATGTATCAGAGAGGGAATCGCACAACCGAAGCAGACTCACGACTTTTAAATCATTACTGGTATAACTTGCAAATTTTTTAATATTTTATTGACAAATTAATTCCGCCAACGGATTATATCTTTTGATTTCAGATTAGCGAAACAGCACCGTAAAACCCGACCAGAAAAATCACGATACAACTCACCCACAAGGCGATATCGTAAAATTTTGACGATTCAAGCCCGTATTGTTTCTGGCGGTAACGAAAATGCAGACCGGCATAAACAATTATCAGCAACATAAAAAAAGTAATAATGCCGCCAATGGTTACCATTATTACAGGTAGTTTAACCCAAACAAAGGCAATTATCCATAATACCGGAAACACCCAGGCCAGTATTGCTATGGTATTCCGGCGTTGGCTGCGGTTAAAAAAATCAATCCAGCCCAACTGACCGAAAAGGTCCGCAAAAATCCGGGTGCGGGCGGCAAGCGCTGAAAACATGGTAGAAAAAAGCACGATAAAAGAGCCAAACAAAAAGAAGTTTTTGGCCCACTCGCCGTAAGCGCCGGTGTACATTCGCGACAGGGATTCAATCATTTCATACCCCCGTGGAATGTCGCCGCTTTTATACAATACGGATGCACCCAACATGTAAAAAGCTGCTGTTACCAGCGTATAAACCACCATTGACAGAATCGCATCGAGGTTCATCACTTTTATCCAGCCTTTGGCGCGCTGCCGCCATTCAACGGTATCTTCGTGCGGCCCGGTAAAGCGGGCATATCCTTTTTCGAGGCACCAGTAATTGTAGGCCACAATTTCGTCGCCGCCAACTCCCGTTAAACCAAAAGCAGCAATGGCAAATCCAACGGCTGCGGGTGGGAGTTTAAACCGGATTCCTTCAATTACTTCATCTGCTGTAAAAGCAAAACCTGTTTTCTGAATCATGAAAACCGCTACAATTGTAAACACTGTAAACAACATCATCATTACTACCGAAAACTTCTCGATAAAAAAATAGTACCCTTTAAAAACCATTGCAGCGACAACCGCACCTATTATTACGGCAAACCAATTAATGCTCACTGCCGGAAAAGCCATATTCAGTGTTATGGCGACACCTCCGATTATTCCACCAAGCTGAAGTGGTTTAAACAGCCACAAAAACAGCCAGGTCCACAAACTCCAGTTGGCTTTTTTCTTTCCGAAACGCGGGCCTCCCAGCCGGTTCAGCGATACCATTACGGTTTCGCCTGTGCGAATGGCCTGTTTGCCAAATTCCAGTTGAATGGCTACTTTCACTGCGCAACTCACCAGAATAACCCAAAGTGTTACAAAACCTGCCCTGGCGCCAAGTGTGGTTGTGGAAATCAATTCACCAGACCCCACAACCGAGGCGGATAAAATGAATCCCGGTCCCAGGTATTTCAGTTTACCGAAGAAAGTGGTGGGCGCCTCTTTGATTCCCTCTTTGGTTCGGATGTAAGGATCAGCAGTGTTCAGCATAATTAATTTTT
>CAYUBV010000107.1:0-8631 GCA_964443035.1 uncultured Tangfeifania sp. | reverse complement strand
ACAGCTTTCGTTTCAGGTTCAACCATCGAAAGAGAGCTGAATAAATCGGAACCTTGGGGCACATCCGGATAGTTTCCGCCCTGCAGTGCGCCCGTAATTTGTAAATCTTCGCCCATAAAAGCCATCAGCAAACTAATGCCGTGCGAACCCAAATCGGCCATCGCTCCCCCATCGGGAGCCGGAGTGAGGCGCGTCACCCGTTTTTCGCGATACGATTTTTGCAGGTAATCGCCGTGGTAATATTTCAAATCGAAATGGATGGGTTTTCCCAATTTACCGGTTTGCCAGAACTGCAGCGCTTCACGTACTGCCGATGTTTGCAGGTATTGAAACCCTACCTGGATTTTTACTGAATCACCGGTTTTCTCAAGCAATGCTTTCATCTCCTTTTCTTCCAGCAGCGAGGCACAAACCGGTTTTTCAAGGTAGATCAGTTTTACATCCGGCATTTCAATGGCCAGTTTCAGGTGTTCAAAATGCACACTATTCGGACCCATAATAAACACCGCGTCAATATTTTCATTCTTTGAAAACTCTTCTACCGACTCTGCTTTCCGGAAACCGTATTTTTCAGCAAAACTTTCGCGGCTTTCGGCACGTGCCGATGCCACCGATTCAAAAACCAGTTCGGGTGCATCGTTGTAATAGAATTTTAAAGATTGGGCCGCGTAGGCATGGGCACGGGCAATTCCGCCAGCCCCCAGAAATCCGATATGTATTTTTTGCATAAAACTGTTTTTCAAAGTTTTTTCAAAAATAACGATTTGAAGGGAAAGGGCAATTCTTTATCCTGATTGTTAACTGTGAACGATCCCGGAACCCCGGCAACATTAAAATAAATTGTATCTAATTCACTATCTTTGAAACATGAAGAAAAAAACACAGCATATTGCCAGATTAATAAAGAATTGCGTTAATGACATTGACCCGTCCGCAACTGTGTTGTTATACGGTTCAAGGGCCCGGGGAGATGAGCATCAGGATTCCGATTGGGATATTTTGATATTGACTGATTATCCGGCGAACCTGGAAGTAGAAAGAAAATTCAGAAACGATTTGTATGATTTGGAACTGGAAACCGAAGAGTCCTTTTCGATTTTTGTTTACTCCAAACACGATTGGAAAACAAAGCAAAAAATAACTCCTTACTATCAAAATGTAATTACTGAAGGAATAAGCTTATGAATCAAAATGAGCGAAAAGAGTATGTCCGATACAGGATGGAATCTTCGCGGAAAACATTTGAAGCTGCAAAAGTTTTAGCTCAAAATGGATTTTGGAATTCAGCAGTCAATAGATTGTATTACGCTGTTTTTTATGCTGTGAATGCACTTTTGGTTTTAAATAAAATTCAAACAAAATCACACACAGCTACAAAAAGCCAGTTTTCCCTTCATTTTATAAAAACAGGAAAATTTGAGAAGAAATATGGCCGGTTACTGGCAGAATTATATGATTGGAGGCAAAAAGGAGATTACGACAATATTTTTGACTACGACAATGATTCGGTTCAGCCTTTATTTAAACCTGTTGAAGAATTCATAAACCTGATTGAAAATGAAATAAATTCATCAGTAAAGTAATGTTTTCTCAATCTGTAGAAATTGAAAAATTACTTCTCAAAAAAACTCTTAAACGAAATTCTTTCGAAAACGGGAGAAACTACAATAGATTAACAAAAACCGAAGCAAGTATTTTCTACTTCAACCACTTATCCAGCCAGTCGAAAAACACACGTTGCCACAAAATGCCGTTTTGCGGTTGCAGCACCCAGTGGTTTTCTTCCGGGAAATAAAGCAATTTGGCAGGCACATCCTGCAGCACTGCCGAATTGAAAGCTGCCAATCCCTGACCGGGTGGCACCCGGAAATCCTTTTCGCCGTGAATCACCAAAATAGGGGTGTCCCAGTTCTGCACGTATTTATGCGGCGAGAAAGTGTAGGAACGCTGTGCAGCTTCATTGTCTTCCTCCCAATACGGACCGCCAATGTCCCAGTTTACAAACCACATTTCTTCGGTTGTTGAGTACATCTGCTCGAAGTTGAACATGCCGTCGTGCGAGATAAAAGCGCTGAACCGCTCCTCGTGGTGTCCGGCAAGGTAAAATACCGAGAATCCACCGTAACTGGCGCCCACTGCACCCAGCCGTTCATTATCCACATAAGGTTCTTTGGCCACTTCGTCGATGGCAGTGAGCAAATCTTTGATGTTCTGCCCGCCGTAATCTTTTGAAATCTGCTCGTTCCACTCCTGTCCGAATCCTGGCAGGCCACGGCGATTGGGTGCCACAACAATGTATCCTTTGGCAGCCATCATCTGGAAATTCCAGCGGTACGACCAAAACTGGCTGACCGTCCCCTGCGGACCTCCCTGGCAATAGAGCAGCGCCGGGTATTTTTTATTGGGATCGAAATCAGGCGGATAAATTACCCATGAGTGCATCTGTTTTCCGTCGGTGGTTTCCATCCAGCGCTCTTCCACATTGCCCATAGTAATTTTACCAAGTAATTCATCATTTACCGTGGTCAGATTTTGCGCCTCACCTGATAAAGGATCCACCCTGTAAATATCGGCCGGATGCGACATGGAAACACGCTGTGCCACCAGTTGATCTCCTGCTTGTTCAACCGTCTGGTAATTATGAATGCCATCGGTTAACCGAACAATTTCCCCGTCGGCCAGACCCAGCTCAAAAATTTCGTCGGTTGCATGAATATTACTGATAAAAAAGATGGATGCCCCGTCGGTGCTCCAGCTCAGGCTGTGTGCATTCTGGTCGAATCCTTTTGAGTAATTTGTTTTTCGTCCGGTTTGCAAATCGGCCACAAACAGCCGGTTTTTATCCGATTCATATCCTTCACGCTCCATGCTTTCCCAGGCCATAAATCTGCCATCGGGAGAAAAAACCGGGTTCTTGTCATATCCCATCATTCCCTCAGTAAAATTGGTTGTTTCCCCGGTCTCAACATCATAAAAATAAATGTCTGAATTAGTGGAAAGCGAATATTCTTTGCCGGTTTTCTTTTTGCAGGTATAGGCTATTGTTTTTCCGTCAGGAGTCCAGCTAATTTGTTCAACTCCGCCAAAAGGATTCATCGGTGAATCATAGGGTTCGCCTTTCATAATATCGGTTCCTTCGGCCAGTTGTCCGTCAGAATAATCGGTCACAAAAATATGCTCGTAGGCATAATCGTGCCATTCATCCCAGTGACGGTACATCAGGTCGGTTTCAATCCGGGCATTGGCTTTGGGTAAATCAGGATACAGATCGTGCACATTCTCATCCAGCTTTACACTCTTAATATAGAAAACCTTCGAACCATCGGGTGAATATTTAAACCCGGAAATGCCCCCGTTAATATCGGAAACCTGTTGCAGGTCTGCTCCGTCGGCATCCATTTCCCAAAGCTGGTTTGTGCCCGAGGCGGAAGACAGAAAACCAATTCTCTCTCCATCCGGTCGCCACATTGCGTTGGATTCATTACTGGTTGAATTGGTTAGGTTTTCAGGCTCGCCACCTGAAACTGGAATTGCATAAACATCCCGGTACGATTTGTTTTCTTCAATGTCGTAATAGGTCACCGTATATAAAATAGTTTCACCATCGGGTGAAACCTGCGCACCTCCCAGCCGCCCAAACGACCAGAGCAATTCCGGAGTCATTACTCCCTCCAACAAATCAGGTGTTTGCGGAATAAAACTTTGTTTTTCAACTTCACTCTCTTTTACCGAGCAGGAGAAAAAGACCACCAATAATAATAAGACCAGATATTTTTGCATATAAAAATTTATTAAAATATGATTTCGACCCTAAAAATAAAAGCTTTTCGCTGATTGGCGAAATTTGATAATCATTTTCAGCTTCCCTGCAAATGTAATGAAATGTGCGAAAATGCATTCTGAAACAAAAACAACCTAAAATTATTCGGCAGTGGTTAAACTTTCCTGATTGGAAAATGTTTGTTCTTTCAAGATTAAAATAACAATAATTATGGCACAAATAACATTAAAAGGAAATACCATTAATACGGTAGGTGAACTCCCGAAAAAAGGAGAAAAAGCAAACGATTTCACCCTTGTGAAAACTGATTTATCAAGAGTAAGTTTAGCCGACTTTAAGGCAAAAAATCTGGTGCTGAACATTTCCCCAAGTCTCGACACCGGAACCTGCGCGACATCGGTCCGCCGGTTTAACGAAGAAGCTGCCGGGCTCGACGATACAGAAGTTCTTTATATCTCGCGCGACCTTCCATTTGCACAGGCTCGATTTTGCGGCGCCGAAGGCATCAAAAATGTAGTAACACTTTCCGATTATGAAACCGGACAATTCGGAAAAGATTACGGCCTTGAAGTTGCTGAAGGACCTATGAAAGGCCTGCACTCGAGAGTTGTAATAGTTTTGGATGAAGACCGGAAAGTAATTTACACACAGCAGGTACCCGAAATTGTGGATGAACCTGATTACGAAGAAGCATTAAAAGCAGTAAAATAAAAAGATAACACGAACAGTCTTTTGAATTTGAATAATACCGATTAGTGTTTAATTTTAATCATCAATTTCACTTAGTTCATTTCTGATTATTAAACATCTATCGGCATTATACCACAAATATTTGTGAGTAAATTTGTCTGTAAAATGGTATAACAGAACACCCGTGTTGCTGATTGCAGCACGGGTTTTTTCGTTACATTGTATCACAAAGAGTTTTATTAAATCTATTTTTTAGCCGGCAGGTTTGTATCTAATAGAGATTCACACCAATAAAATTGTAATAAATGGTTGTATTGCCTTCAAAACCGGAGTCTGAGCCAACAATCAGCCACAATTCACCATTTTGACTGGTGGTTACTGTAAGCGGTGTTTCAGTTGACACATTTTTCAGCACATAAACTTCCTCATCGGTATCATTCGAAAAATCGCCTATAACAACCATGTCGCTGCCGCCCTGGCTCTGGTTTCCTTTATCGATGTTCATGCGGTAGTAATCCATATCGTCTTCAACCGGAACTGGCTCTACTTGTGTGGCTCCGGCTTTAATAAATACTGATTCTCCCGGGCTGCCGCCAATACCTGGAGTTCCGTCGGGCACATCGCTGGCAAATTCAACCGTAAAATCAGCATTGTATGTTGTATTGGGCTCCAGTCCGGTGATTCTTTTTTTCATAAACATAAACAAATCATCGCTCATGTTTGTGCCGGTCAGCACAAATGCAGCTTCATTTTCATCCAGTGGTGCCGGAAGTGTTGAAATCTTGTAGTCCAGTTCATACGACTCTGCCTCCCCAACCGGATAATCGGCAAAATCTCCCGTCCAGCCGGCAGCACCTCCCGAAAAATCGAACGTCAGCTCCACCGGTTCCTTTCCCGTATCATCGCCAGTATTGCAGGCGGCAAAAAAGGCTAAAATTATTCCAAATATCATTAATCGTTTCATCGTTACTGATTTTTCTGATTTTTCATTACCCAGTACAATCCCTTCAAGCCGGGGCGAATGTCGTCGGTTTTCAGCAAAACAAATATTTTTTCGATGTAAGCGATGGCGCCCCACCCCACAGCAATGTAATAAAACCAGAGGTAGAAATCCCAGACAAACAATACAAAAAAGAAGGCTCCCTGTAAATAACCCGCTGCCACGGCAGAGTAAAGGTGAAGGCCGGGCACTTTACCGAAACGGGCAAAAGCCACTATGTAGCTTAGCACAAAAACCGAAAGGAAAACGTAAAGCAGCCATGCATGCGGCTGCACTTCCTGCCATTTGAAGGCAAACAATCCGTAAAGCGCCAGAATGTATGTACCGATATCGGCCAGGTTATCCATTGCAGCGCCAAATTTGGTAACAATGTTAAAAGTTCGTGCAATAAATCCGTCAACAATATCGGAAACCAGGTTGATGCTTATCAGAATGACAAACCACTGTTCCTCGCCGAGCAAAGCCAGAACCAAAACCACCGGAAAAGATATAAGCCGGTAGAAACTAATGGCATTGGGTACATTTAATATATTTTCTCCTTTGTAAATAAGTTTCATTGATTTGATTTTGGTTACAACATTATAACAAGTACCAGCAACACACTCATCGGAATCAACAGGTTGTCGGTGCCGCGCCAGCTAAACATTTCGGTGAGGGTACTCACAAGAGCCACCACCACCGCCAGCCAAAAAGTTTTCAGTGTAAAACTCTGCTGATTAAAATAAAGTGCGATGATACTGATGATCAAACAGGATACAAAAAATGAAAGTGAGCCCAGCCAGGTTTTATTAAGCTCCAGGTTAAAAATCCTGATTTTGTGATTGTATTGCTGAAGATTGATGCCCATAATTCCCGCAATAGGGTCGCAGATGGCCAGCACCAGGATGGGCAGTATGAAAAGAAACTGGTTATCCATTAAATCGGCCACCAGAAATATGAGATAAATGGAAACCGGCAGCAGGTAGCTGCCCAGCGATTGGCGGTCGATGTCGTGAATGGATTTCAGGTAGGTGCGGTTGCGGCTGATAAACAACAAGATGAAAAATATCACTGCCAGAATAAATACATACCAGTGGCTTTCAAAAAGATATGGAAAAGTAATGGTTGACAGCGTGCCGGTGAAATGGGCGAATTTGCGGGTAATTTCACCTTTCGGGCCCAGCCGCCGGTAAACCAGTTCATTAAAAATGAGCAAAAACATTATCCCGAAAAGAAAAAGTACCGTTAAAACAATCTGGTTTCCCATGTTAGCTTTAAAAATTTGGTTTTAGAAATTGTTCCTCTCTCTTAGTACAAGTTTGTCGCAGGTTTAGTTTAACATATTTTCATTTTTTTATTTTAAATCAGCACTATCATTTTAAGCAAGGCTATTAGTGCACCTCCGGCGATGAGGCTGTCGAAACGATCTAAAAAACCACCATGCCCGGGCAGAAGTGCCGAAAAATCTTTCACACCGAACTTGCGTTTAAACAGCGATGCCGCCAAATCGCCTAAAAAAGCGAACAGTGTAATTCCGGCTGCGAGCAGCAAAGTTCCGGCAACAGAAGTTTCGGTTAACGGCATCAGCAACACGGAACTGCCAATAGCGACGACAGCTCCGCCAGCCAGTCCTTCCACGGTTTTTCCGGGACTTATTGAAGGCGCCAGTTTTCGTCTGCCCAGCAACTGACCACTTATTTGGCTGAAAGCATCGAAAATGGAAAGCACGAGAAAAGTAAAAAGCACCAACTCGTTACCGAGCCGGCTGAAATACAAAAAACCGGTGCTGAGAATCAGATAAATCAATAATGCTGACACCCAGAATTTTTGATGCCGGAATCCTGACTGCCAGAATAGTTTTATTAGTTCGAACAGGCCAACAAACACAATCAACAACCCGATGAGTTGGAAAACAAAGGGCTCAAATACAATACTGAAGAACAGGATGTGGATGATAAAAAAATACGTAATGAATTTTGTCCGGCTTTTGCGGGCTGTTTTTCGGTCTTTTTTGCGGTTGATAAACCAGAACCCGATGGCCCCCAACACAAAATATGAAAGAATGATAATGTATATTGTTTGTATCATATCAGTTAATAATCATTACAATTCCTGAAATTATAACCATAACGGCTACAGCAAGTTTAACAGGCTTTTCCGCTTTTTGCAGATTCACTTTCAGCAACAGGTGCGGACCGAGCGCTGCCCCGATAACCGAACCGGAAGTAAGCAGAAACACGAGAGTCAGATCGATTTGCCCCACCAGAAAATGACCGGTGAGTGCCGAAACTGTATTTACAAGCACTACCAAAAGGGAAGTACCCACAACCAACCTCAGTGGAGTGCGGAGTACCATCAATCCGGCAATTACCGGAATGGCCCCGCTTGTACCAAAAGTTCCGCTGATAATTCCTCCTGCCAGACCAAAAGCCGATCCTTTTGCAATTTTCACCGGACCAATTTCTCTTGAATATCCACTTTCCGCATCTGCATCAGCTTTCTTTCTGAGGCTGTTCATGATAATCACCACGGCCAGAAATACAGAATAAAACCCAAAAGCCGTTTTCAACTGCCCTGATGAAAGCACCCGGGTAATCCAGGCACCAGCCACTGCGCCCAAAACTCCGGCAATGCCAAATACCAGCCCCATTCGCAGGTGAATGTTTTTCTTCCGGTAATGGCCAATGGTTCCCGACAAACAAAGCGGCAACGACGCCGCCAGCGAAGTAGCCACAGCTACCTGTGCCGGAGTACGAAAAAAAAGGATCAGAATCAAAGGAAAGAAAAAACCGCCGCCGCTGCCAATCATCGATGCCAGCACTCCAATGGTAAAGCCTATGAGAGGCAACAAGTAATAACTCTGCTGAAATTCAGAATAAAAAAACATACAGGACGGCTTTCAATTTAGTCAGCTAAAAAATGTCATTCATTCAAATTGTTCTCAGCGAAATATAGAGATAATACCCGAAACTGCAAAGTTGCGGAAATGCAGGGAGAGATTTTCTTTTGAATCTGTTGGAGATTTTTTGATTTTAGGGAAGCAAATTTATTCTGCCACCTCATCCGACAATGGCACCAGGCGGGCACTCAGGTCGGGTGTTTCCATGTCTTTATCCAGCGGAAACATCGGGCGTTTGATGCGCTCATACGGCAGGCGTTCCAAATCCTGGTCCACGCCGCC